>PXEK01000264.1 GCA_003564735.1 Cryomorphaceae bacterium | reverse complement strand
TCAAAAGCCTTGTGAGCCGTTGAAGAAAAATCGGTTGGAATAATGACGTAACGTTTATTGTTCATAGTTAAAGATTGATGAGGTAAATCATAAATGCATATGGTATTGCAATGTATTTGTATAATACCGTGCGAATTTACGGTAAATCAATAAATATTTGACAACCGTGCTAAGTTATCACCCGTAAAATATTTTTTAACCAGCGGCATATTAGTCCCTTCTACATTTAGAATGAGCGTATTGTCATTTACACCCAAATAACTTCTCAACTTGTGGGGTTCCTCGCCGGAGAGCACATGATAGGCCAAGTTTTTAAAATGCGCGTGAAGAAACCTTACGATATGTACTTGATCATCGGCTCTGTAATCAGGGTTAGTAATTAACAAGTTGATCTCAGTTTTCACGAAAGTATCGTTAAACAATCGGCTAAACTCTTGAATCGTTCCCAAACTTTGGTCAGATCCATCATTGAGGATGACAATTCTGTTAATTTCATCACAACACTCCCCCGAGAGCTTAATTTTGAGTCCGCCCGGCCTTCCCTCATAATTCATAGATTGGGTATTCCAAAAATCAAAAGCTCCCGGAGCTCCAATAATCAAATCACAAAAACTAAAGTGGGACATCAGGTGGGATTTAGCCTCCTTACCGATTTTATCTAAATTGTGAACGTGCGCCACAAAATTTTCCAATGTATCACTCAAGCGGTTAAATTCAGAGCTACTCAGCACCCCTTCTTTTACACCTGAAGTAATGAGGAATCGAAAAACTTCAGAGGGTCGCGAAGGTTCGAAAGAGTTTTCGCTTGTGAACGGAGTAAAAAAAGTGAGGTGTGTGGTTTGAGGATTGAAGTAGCGTGCCGCAAAAAGAAGTGTTTTAAGCGATTCAGATGTATCATCAATTAAGAAAAGAACTTTTTTTGCTGCCATACAATATCGAACTTATTCGGGGAATAAAATTGCGTCGTTAGGTTTGGGGTCGGGTATTTTAATACTCAGTACCGGGACTTCGGCATCATCACTTACCGATTCGGCCGTGCTTCCCACCAAGTATTTAGACAAACCTTTTTTACCGTGGGTAGTCATAGCTATGAGATCGGCATTAACCCTTTTGCTAAATTCCAAAATTCCTTTGTGAGTTGAATCGTAATTAAAAATATTTTTTGAGCAGTTTTCTAAACCTACGTTTTCAATAAAATCTGAAAGGAGTTTTTCAGTGTACGGCGTATTTTCAAAATTCCGTGGGGTAATGATTTTCACCAGGTGTATTTTGGCGTTGTGCAATTTGGAAAATTCGTGGATACCCTCGAAAACGCCTTCGTTTTCCCTGAAAAAATTAGAAGCAAACACTATATTTTTAACCTCAAAGGTTTTGATTTCCTTACGTATCACCAATACCGGTACTTTACTTAGGCGTAAGACCCTTTCTGTGTTTGAGCCCAAGAGCTTTTTTGAAAAGTCTTGACCTTGGGCACCCATTACAACCAAATCGGCATTTTGCTCCTTGGTTTGATTTATAATTGAACCTTCGAGTTTTTTATTGAGCAATACGGGTTCAACCTTCACGCCTATTTTGGACAATTCCTCGACGTTTTTGTCCATTTTATTTTGTGCACTTTCAAAGAGCTTTTTTTTACTTTCAACATGAAGCAAAATCAGCTTAGCATTATGCTCCTTTGCCAGTTGAGCAGAAGCTTCAACGGCATTTTTGGCGCTATCTGAGAAATCTGTGGGTACCAGTATATTTTTCATAGTGTATTTTCGATTTTACAAAGGACGTCATTAAAACAGCCAAAGTGAATGAGAAAAGTCAGCGGAATAACTGACTTTAATCAGTATTTTAAAGATTTAGTTGAGGGTATTAAAAGAGAGGTTTAATAATTCCCTATTTTAAATAACTTTTGGGGTTCCACTACTCTAATTTTTCGACCGTTGGTTTCAATAAGTTTGTCTTCCTTCATTTCTTGGAGAATACGAATCACCGTTTCGGTGGCCGTACCTACAATATTGGCAATATCTTCACGGGTAAGATTTATTTCAATTTCACTATCTTCTTCATCAACTGCGGCATCAATACCGTAAGTATCTTTGAGCATGAGTAATGCAACAGCCAATCTTTCTCTTACTGATTTTTGCGCCAGCGAAGTGAGATTGTCTGTCATGGCGCCGATTTCGGTGCACGCGAGTTTGAGTAATTTTTGTCCGAACTCGGGATTGGATTGCAGGGTGGCAATGAACTCATCTTTGGGAATGAAACAAACAGAAGTTTCTTCAAGTGTTTCCCCTGTCACCGGGTAGGGCGAATCACTAATCAGCGCCTTGTAACCCAATACTTCGCCGGGCGTAGCAATTTTTATTATTTGATTTTTTCCGTCAGATCCCGTTTGATAAATCTTGATTTTACCGGAATTAATACAGTAAATCCCGAGAGGCCTTGTGCCTTCATGAAATAAAACCTGCCCTTTTTTGTGCCGTGAACAAGATTTATGATAGTCCAAATTATCCAGTTCGCTTTCAGATAACTTATCAAATAGTGAATGAGAACGAACTTTGCATTCATTACAAGGAATATAAGTTTTGTTTGACCCTCTCATAATTGCAGTATTTGTTTGAGGTGTAAAAGTACGAATAATGGAATAAACAGGTGCAAAATCTCAGTCAAAAATAATATAACCGACAACAAACTACTTTTTAAAAAATTGGGCTCAAAACGCCTTGCAAAACGTTACAGTTTGAGTACATTTTCCCGAATTGGGAAAAATTACAACACTCAACTTTTAACTAATGAGGATGTTTTTTTGATACATAGATGAACCTTCAAGGGTTTTAAACAAATAGCCTTGACTAATGCACGGTTTATGCACAGGGCTGTGTTAATTTTGAAATCGCAAATGCAACATTACATAAATACGATAGCGAAATACGCCGTTATACTTTTAACGATTACAGCGCAAGTGAACATAGCCGAGGCACAAGAGCCACGGCCGATAATAGATGTTGAAGGCCTTTTTTACACCGTGCAGCTCGGTAATTTTTCGAACCCTGAACCCAATGAACAAATCTCTTCACTTTCTGATTTATTGGTTGAAGAATTAATTACGGGTGAATACCGTTTTTCAACGGGAGTTTACAGAGAGATTTCAGATGCTCGCAATAGAAAAGGACAGTTGGAAACAGAAGGTTTCACCGGTGTTTTCGTAATAGCCTATGAAGACGGTGAACGTATTAGTTTAAGAGCGTTGAGGGAAAGGGTCTTGGACGAGCAAAAGCAGGAGGAAGATTTTCAAATGCCTGTTTTCATAAGTTCTGACGAACCGGCACCCACCGAAATTGAGCAACAAATTTCTTTTGACTTTCAAATTAGTGACGGCAACATACTTTCAGAAACGGCTC
>PXEK01000250.1 GCA_003564735.1 Cryomorphaceae bacterium | reverse complement strand
TGTATATTGAAAAATGAGATAAATGGAAATTTTGGGCTATTTTAGCGACTTAAATTTATGCGGACATGAACCGAATAAAGGAAGTGCTTGAAGAGAAAGGAATTAAGCAAACTTGGTTGGCTGAAAAACTTGGAAAGAGTTACAACATGGTGAACGGATATGTGCAAAATAGGCAACAACCAAGACTTGAAATCCTTTTTGAAATAGCAAATATTCTTGAAATTGATGTAAAGGAACTTTTGAAGTCCAATAAAGAAAATTAAACGGGTGCGAACAGGAATCGACATATTAGAAAATGAATTAGTTGCTCAGTACCCTGATGTACTCGAAATATTACTTCGTGACCACACGACTCAAAACAATATTTTTTGGGCTACCAAAAACTACGAACATCTCGGAGCGCAATACAATTCTGAAGCCTATATACTTCCAGAATTAATTACAGGAGAAAACGGCAATATCATCATGCCGAGAGTTCATAAAGACAAGGTTTTGCAATTATCCAGATCTAAAGAAATGGCTGAAGTGTTTACGCCTTCATGGATTTGCAATGCTCAAAACAATCTAATCGATAATGCTTGGTTTGGAAAAGAAGGAGTTTTCAATCAAGAAAAAGCCTTGTCTGATGGAACAAAAGGTTGGGAAGTAAACACGGATAAAATTACTTTCCCGAAAGGCAAAACTTGGAATGGCTATGTGAGAGATACTCGTCTCGAAATTGCTTGCGGAGAAGCTCCTTACATCACAAGTCGATATGATAGTACAACAGGAGAATTCATTCCTATTCAAAACAGAATAGGGATTTTAGACCGCAAACTAAGAGTCATAAACGAAAATGTCGATTCTTCAGGTGAATGGTTAAAAGCAGCACAAATAGCTTACAAAAACACCTATGCTTTTGAATGGCAAGGCGATAGCTTGTTACTTGCAAGAGAGTCCATGCTTGCCACATTCATTGAAAACTACACAGTAAAATTTGACAAAGAGCCATTGCTCAAATCAATTCAATATATAGCCTACATAATTTCTTGGAATGTGTGGCAAATGGACGGACTGAAAGGCGTAATTCCAAACAGCTGTGGTCATAAAACTGAGACAAGCGTAAATCTTTTTGGAGAAACTGAGACCAAACACACTTTTTGCGAAGGTTGCGAAAAAGGAAATATCCGTAAACATAACGGCACATATGCTTTAATAAAAGATTGGTCTAGCAAAGATTCAAAAACGGGTAAGACGGGCAGAAAAATCAGGTTCATTGACCTTTTAAATAATCGCGGAAAATGAAGTTTACATCATCATTAAAACTCAAGTTAATCTATGTTTTCCGCATCAATGATGCAGCGCACAGCGGATGTTTGAAAATTGGAGAAGCAACATCTGATAATGAGAATATTTGGGGACTTGAACCAAACAGCAAAGCACTTAATAAAGCGGCCAAACAGCGTATAGACCAATACACCCAAACAGCGGGAATTGCTTATGACTTGCTTTATACCGAACTGACAATATTTAATGATAAAAATGGACTAAAGGCTTTTTCAGACCATGAAGTTCATAGTGTGTTGACTCGTTCAGGGGTAAAAAAGAAAATCTTTGATTCCAAAAACAAAGCCAATGAGTGGTTTATAACCGATTTAGAAACCGTTAAAAAAGCAATCACCGCAGTAAAAGAGGGTAAAGATTCTCTTCATGCCAGTGAAGTTTCAGAAACACAAAATCCAATTGTATTTAGACCTGAACAAAAAGAGGCGATTGAAAAGACCATTAAGCAGTTCAAAAAAAGCAACGAAATGCTATGGTTTGCAAAAATGCGTTTTGGAAAAACACTTTCGGCTCTTCAAGTTGTAAAGGAACATGAATTTACCAGAACACTTATTCTAACACACCGCCCTGTAGTGGATAAGGGTTGGTTTGAGGACTTTGGAAAAATATTCTACGATTCTCCAAAGTATTCGTATGGTTCTAAAAACCAAGGCAATCAGTTTGCCACGCTAGAAAGAGAATGTAAAAAAGGAAAATCCAAATACATCTATTTTGCATCCATGCAAGACCTTAGAGGTTCAGAATTGGTAGGTGGTAACTTCAATAAAAATGATGAAATCTTTGGAACAACATGGGATTTTGTCATTGTTGATGAAGCGCATGAAGGCACACAAACTGAACTAGGAACAAATGTGCTTAGAGAGCTTAAAAAAGAAAATACAAAGGTGTTGCAGCTTTCAGGAACCCCTTTCAATTTACTCGACAATTACCAAGAAGAAGAAATCTATACTTGGGATTACGTAATGGAGCAAAAAGCCAAAGCCGATTGGGATAAAATTCACTTTGCCGATCCAAACCCTTATGCATCACTTCCAAAACTCAATATTTTTACTTACAACCTTGGGAAACTCTTACACGGCTATATTGATGAAGAAGTAGCGTTCAATTTCCGTGAGTTTTTTAGAGTGAACGAAACAGGAAGTTTTCTTCATGAGAAAGACGTGTTTTCATTCCTAAACCTCATTTGTAAATCCGATTCTGAAAGTAATTACCCCTATTCTACAGAAGAATATCGAGATAATTTCAGGCATTCACTTTGGATGGTGCCAGGTGTGAAAGAGGCAAAAGCTTTGAGTACAATGCTAAAAACGCACCCTGTTTTTAGTCAATTTGACATTGTGAATGTGGCGGGTGACGGTGATGAAGAAGAAGCCAACGAAGAAGCCCTTAAAAAAGTAGAAAAAGCCATTGGCGACAATCCGCATGAAACCTACACCATTACACTTTCTTGCGGGCGTTTAACCACGGGTGTTTCTGTAAAAGCTTGGACGGCTGTTTTTATGCTTTCAGGCTCACACAATACTTCTGCTTCAGCTTACATGCAAACCATTTTCAGAGTGCAAACACCAGCTACTATTAACGGTAAAGTAAAGGAAGAGTGCTTTGTTTTTGACTTTGCGCCTGACCGAACGCTTAAAGTCATTGCCGAAACGGCTAAAGTTTCTGCCAAAGCAGGAAAGACCACAGGTGAAGACCGCAAAATTATGGGTGAGTTCTTGAACTTCTGCCCCATCATCGCCTTTGACGGTTCTCGCATGACTGATTATGATGTGAATGGAATGCTCGAACAACTCAAGAAAGTGTATATCGAGCGGGTGGTAAACAATGGTTTTGAAGACACACATCTTTACAATAGAGACCAATTGATGCAATTGGATGATGTGGAAGTAGAAGAATTCAATGGGCTCAAAAAAGTGATTGGAAGCACCAAAGCCATGCCCAAAAGCAAAGACATAGAAGTAAACAAGCAAGGTTTTACAGAAGAAGATTACGAGCAGATAGAACAAGCCCAAAAGAAGAAGAAAAAAGAACTCAGTCCCGAAGACAAAGAGCTTTTAGAACGCTACAAAGAGCAGAAAAAAATGCGTGATACAG
>PXEK01000005.1 GCA_003564735.1 Cryomorphaceae bacterium | reverse complement strand
GCCGGTAAGTTATTACACCGCCTCGGGTTCTTCGTGAAGGTAAATGCCCGCCGCAGGTCTAAAAATTTCTTCGTTTGAGGTGAGAAACACGTAGAACACGGTTTCCTCAGGCAGTTTCCTGCGTTCGATTTCTTTGATAATCTCGTTGGAAGCTCCTACCGAGGTTGTGGTACCGTCGGCATAGGTGAATTTGAAAACGGTACAATCGGGGATACTGATTTCTAAAGGCTCACCGTTTTTTTCGGCTTGTAGGGTGAGGGTTCCTTCATCTTCCATTTCGAATGATTCAGGCTCGCCCGCTACGTCAAATTCCTCTTCCCACAGGTTCAGCAGGTTGTATTCCGATTCGGCTCCCTTGTGGCGCTTGGCCGCCAATTTTTCATCGAAGTCGGGGTTCTGATTAATAAATACAAATGAATATTTCATGTTTGTGTTGTTGGGAATTATTTTTTGTTTTGTGTCTCTTTCCAGTTTTTGAAATCGGCGTGTTGCGGCGGATCAAATTTAGGGGGCGTGGTATGCGGCTCGCACGGTTTAAGCCCCGCTTTGCAATCGGCCGGGAGTTTTTGGTAAAGGGCTGTACCGCGGGTTTTCCACTCCAGCATTTCGTCGCTTACTTCTTTCACCACTTTGGCGGGGTTGCCCACCGCCACGCTTCTTTTGGGAATGCGCTTTTTGGAGGGCACAAAGCACAACGCGCCAATAATGCATTCTTGCTCAATTACGGCATCGTCCATAACTACGCTGTTCATGCCCACTAAGGTGTTTTCGCCAATGTGTGCGCCGTGAATTACCGCGCCGTGACCTATGTGCGCTCCTTTTTCCAATATTACGGTAGTACCGGGAAACATGTGAACCGTGCAGTTTTCTTGAACGTTGCATCCGTCTTTAATGATGATTTTTCCCCAATCGCCCCGTATGGCCGCTCCCGGACCTATGTACACGTTTTTTCCAATTACTACATTGCCAATCACTGCCGCGTTGGGATGTACGAAAGAGGAGGGGTGCACGGTGGGTTTGTAGCCGTTGAATTCAAATATATTGGTCATGTTACAGGTTTGTGTTTTCTATAATGGTAGCGTAGCCTTGTCCCACGCCTATGCACATGGTGCACAGGGCATATTTTTTTCCTGTTTTTTGCAGTTCAATCGCGGCGGTTTGCAACAGTCTTTGACCGGACATTCCCAGCGGGTGACCCAGAGCGATGGCGCCTCCGTTGGGGTTGATTCGGGGGTCATTGTCTTCCAATCCCATTTTGCGTGTACAGGCCAGCACTTGTGCCGAGAAGGCTTCATTGAGTTCAATGATGTCCATGTCGTCAAGGGTCAAACCGGCTTTGTCCAATGCCATTTGTGAGGCATACACAGGTCCTATACCCATAATACGGGGCTCAACGCCGGCAACACCTGACGATACAATGCGCGCCATGGGGTTGAGGTTGTGGGTTTTGATGCCTTCCTCAGAGGCGATGAGCAATACTCCCGCACCGTCGTTGAGTCCGCTCGCGTTCCCCGGCGTTACGGTTCCGTCTCTTTTGAAGGCGGGACGTAATTTCGCGAGTACCTCAAGTGAGGTTTTGGGTTTAATGAACTCATCTTGATCAAATACGATGGGGTCTTGCTTGCGGCGCGGTATTTCAACCGGCACGATTTCCTCGGCTAATCTGCCCGATTGCTGTGCTTTTGCTGCCTTTTGTTGGGAGTTGAAGGCGAACAGGTCTTGATCTTCACGGTTGATGTTGTACATCTCGGCCAAATTTTCGGCGGTATTTCCCATGCCGTCGGTGCCGTAAAGCTCTTTCATTTTAGGGTTGATGAACCTCCAACCAAAGGAGGAGTCGTGCATTTCGGCATCTCTGCCAAAGGGTTTGCTCACTTTTGAAATCACCCAAGGTCCGCGCGTCATGTGCTCTACACCGCCGGCGATGAATACGTCACCGTCACCGTTGCGTACAGCGCGATAGGCTTGAACGGCGGCACTCATTCCCGAAGCGCACAGTCGGTTCACGGTTTCACCCGGCACGGTGAACGGTAACCCGGCCAGCAATAACGACATACGTGCAACGTTGCGGTTGTCTTCACCGGCCTGATTGGCACAACCCATAATGACATCGGCAACAGCGGCCGGATCGAGGTCGGGGTTGCGCTTCATGAGTTCTTTGATTACGTGTGCTCCGAGGTCATCAGTGCGCACCGGCGATAGTGTTCCCGTAAATGAACCGATGGCGGTTCTTACGCCGTCAATAATATATGCTTGCTTCATTCTCATTATATTTTTTGAGTGTTTTACTGTTTAATCATTATCGGGGAACCAACTTTTCCCCGTGTTATATACCGTGCCTTTAAAAAGGGCTATGGTTTTGTTATTTTCATCGGTTACGGTGACCTCGTAAATGCCTGTGGTTTTACCCTTGTGCAGTTCCCGTGCGGTGGCCGTCATTATGCCGTTTTGAGGAACGGGACGCACGTGTGAAATAGAGGTTTCAATACTCACGCATTGAGTGCCGTGACTGTTGGCGGCAAAAGCCAGTGCACTGTCGCAAAGGGAGTAGGAAATGCCTCCGTGGGCAATACTAAAACCGTTGAGCATAAAATCATTGACGTTTAATTGCAATACGCACGAACCTTTTTCAATACTTTTGAGTTGCATACCCAAGTGCTTACTGAAAGGGTCATGGTCATACATTAATTTAAAAACTCGATACGATTCTGATTCCTTGTCCATACTTTTGACGCTGAAAAATATGTGCAAAATTAAGAATACAAAATCATTGAAGGGGCTTTTTCTGCGGAGTATCCCCGTGGTGTTTTCCACGGTGGTTTTGTGTTTTTGGGCTTTGGTCGGAACCGCACAAGAGCAGATAGGTATAGCGCAAAGCAACAACCACGTAACCGAAGGCTTGAGACTTAACCCGTCGTTCGGCGCCGATGCGAAACCGTGGCTCGATTTACATTTTGCGGGGGCTTACGGCTATTTTAGCAACAATTATGCGTATTTGGGCAGGCGCGAGGTGAGTTTGTACCGATTGAGTTTTGATAATGATTTTTTGGTGAACTCGATAGAGCAGCGCAAGTACTTAGATTCTGAAGCGCGGGTTGCAGGGCCGGGATTTTCTATGGTTTTGGGAAAGTTCTTTGTTGGCTTTGGTACTGCCGTTCGTTACATGGCAACGGCGCGTGATGTACCTTTGGCAATGGCTCAAAACTATTGGTTTGAGTGGCGTGAAGATGATCATATAGGTAATCGTTATGAAATGGGGGAGTTTAGGATAAAACAAGCGGGCTGGGCAGAGTTTAATTTTAGCGGCGGTGGTATTTTGTACGCCAAAGGGCGCAACATGATTACCGGCGGAGTAACGATGAAGTATTTAAGAGGCGGCAATCAAAGCAGTTTCTTAGTGGATAATTTTGACTTTGAAGTGCCCGATGCCG
>PXEK01000393.1 GCA_003564735.1 Cryomorphaceae bacterium | reverse complement strand
TTTGAGTGCGTTTTGAATTTTTGTACGTGTGGTGTTGGGTAAGCGATCGTTCAAAAATTTATCGACGCGCAAAAACGTTTGACCAGGGTCGGCGGCAAACTCAAAACGTTCAATCAGTTCTTCCTTGTCATCTATATCAATGTTGGAGTCGTTTTCGCTAATCACTGTACAATAATTTTATGCATGCTTACATTTTGGCCTGAAGTCACTTGAAAAATGTAGGTGCCTGAAGATAAATCACCAATTTCTAATCTTTCATTTGCCCCTTGCCACTCCTTAACTCTGCGCCCCGAAAGGTCGTAAACCGTAATATCGGCAAATGGATTAGGGTTCTGAATAGAAATAAAATCACGTGCGGGATTGGGGTATAACTTCACCTCGGGTTGCGGTGTATTTTCGGGAGCACTCACCCTAAAAGGTTGGTAAACCGGAGAAAACTCGGGGTGAATCATCAAACTTCCCTCAAAACTCATGTTATTCCAAGCGCCATCAGCATTGAAGTAAAACTTCTCACGTTTATTGAAGTTGCCGTCAAAGCCCACAAATACCGGTCGATTTTGTTGTTGAAAGCCCACGTAAATTGTGCCTGACACGGGCAACGGCGGGTTTACTTCATACCTACTCACCAAATTGCGGCGGGTGTAGCGCGGCCTAAAGAATAAGCCTGAAAAAATCTCTTCTTCCGGACTTAGTGAGCTCCAAACTTTTACTTGAAAAAGATTGTTGGAATAGTCCTCTAAAGTGGGGGGGAAATAAATATTGATGGCACGCAGAGTATCGGGGAGTTCAATATTGTATTCCGCAGCAATTTTTGATCCGGGCCCTACCACTTCGTAAGCGTGCTCAGCGGTTCTGTCATCATAGGCATAATGCAAGGGAAACTCCTGCCAGTAAGTGGCCACGTTATTCTCGGGCACATCATCGGCTGCGGTGAGGCGATTCACCACCCTAAAGGTTTTCTGTTCCAGGTTATCGGTACTTTCAAATTCAAACCCTTCAAGCGGCACCGGTTCTTTTTGAAAAGTACGCGGCGGAAAGTTAGGTGTAACCACCACACTTGATGAATTAAAAAGCAGGGAGTCGTAAAAATCAAAAATCTCAAGCCCGTAAGTTACATTTCGCTGTACATCACTGAGATTGTAAGAAAGTACAGCCGACTCGCCAGCCATAAACTTACCGGGATCTGTTACATAATGTGCCCAAGGCATACGGCTAAAATCCTTTAAAATAGTGGGAGCTTGCTCTGAAAATGCGACGTCATCTTTGAGCTCTTTATCTGTATTCCTATATGATCCCAGCCGAACGTAATCAATATTCCAATGATCGAAATTCCCGGTAAGGGTAGCAAAATTCCTAAACCTAAAACGAAACCCGTCTTGAAAATAAACAGAATCATTTATGGGAATAAACACCTCCTCAAAAGGTTTCACCCCCTCACCTTCACGTCCCCACTGCCATTCCCAATTTTGGGTAAAAACATTGTAGAATTCAACAATTAAAGAATCTTCCGGCTCGGGTCTATTCCCCACTCCCTGAGGTTGATAGTAAAAACTGAGGTACAATGAATCACCATTGTTATATGTCCCGCCGCCGGGGCGGGTTTTGAGCCAAATAGGTGCGGAAGTCAACTCATCTGCAGGTCCGTAAACATCACTCGGACCCGGCATCACGTACGGGAAACCCGTAGAATCCAACCCATCCAATGTGGCAATACCAATGGTAGGCGGCTCTTCGCCCATGCTGTAGTTAAGAAATGCAGAATTGGTAGTCCAAACGATTTCCCTATCCTCAGGGGGTACAATAAAAACGGTATCATTAGAACTAAAAATAACGCTATCGGGTTGAACCTCGGTTACGAACACGCCGTTTCGCACACGAGCCTCGGGCACCGGCCACACGGTATCTACCTGTGTTACGGTTTCGCAATCGGCGGTATCTATAAAACTCACACGTATTCCGGGAAGTGCTGTGGAGTCCCACCTATTATTGACACCGTCAAAAGAATAGGTGTAACTGGTATCAAACATAAAGGCCAATCGGGAAGCTATGGTATCATTTACCAAAAAATCGGGGCAAACCACAGCCTCAATATTGGTATCACTGCGGTCAAACGTGTACTTTTTAAATTTATCTGATGAAAAATCATCGATAATGGGGAGGTCAATGGTATCAACAAGATGTATAACTGAGTTGTCCTCTCCCCAGTCATCAGAGCGCGTAAAACTTTCCTTTTGATTTTTCAAGTGCATTTCATTTTGCTCTACACTAAACCGGAGCGGGTGTAGTTTTTCGCCTTGTGATTGCGCCGATACGCTGCAAAAAACGACCGATAAAAAACCAAGAAAAGTGAGAGAAAACACCCTAATTGCAACCATATCAATAAACAGTCTCCAATGTATCACTTATCATTAACTCTGTTTCGGGCAATTTAGTACTGTCAAGAGTTAAAAAAACATCTACACTCCTACCCAAGTTAATTGAGGCGGTTGAGTCGTAAGCGGGGCTTTGCTTATATACAAATGCGTTTGCGCTGTCTTTTTTATTTTCCACCGTTTCATCAAATTGTTTTCTACCCGGGTTTAACCCCTTGGAGAGCAAGAACTCATCTATCTTCGCATATTTCATTTCATACATATAGGGAACCCTTATTTTAATGTGGCTTTCACCCGAACCCACCACTAACACTACGCCTTGACCTCGAACAATTTCAGCACCTTGCCCTACCCTTTCGCCATCAATGAGCACATCAACAACACAGCCCGAGCATTCGGCAGGTCTATACATTACGGAATCTAACTTAAGTCCGAATGATTTAATTCTAGAACCGGCCTGCCTGTAGGTATAATCACGCAAATCGGGTAAAATTACCTTTGGCGGCACGGTGGTATTCACGGTGATGTAAACCTTTCTGCCGGGCTTTACCTCACTAAATGCCGCCGGATGTTGGCCGAGTATCATTCCCGGACTTTCTTCGGGCGTAAAAACCGAATCTGAGATGACGGGCCTTAACTCCGCTTCATTCATAATTCCTTCAATTTCGGTAAAGTGGTATCCGCTCAAGTCGGGCACGGTAACACTAACCCCGTGCATAGTATAAACATCCAAATATTTCACAGCGGCATACACAATAGCTACCGATAAAATGGCCGCAATAACAATTTGAATAATGAAGGCTTTTGAGAATAAAAAACGAATAAAGTTAATCATTTTACACGTGCTCGTTATCTAAGTGCAAACGTAAACAATTAACCTGTAGTTCGTGTAGTGGTCAATAATCAAAGTAAATTATTTTTTTGGTCAGAACCTTTTTGCGCCACTACCTCAAACCACCGTCTGAAGGCAAATCTCCGCCGGCATAAGGGTGATTGCGAATACGGAATCTGTAATTTTTGAAGGCATCTTCACCTGCATAGCCCACTCCCACACGATGCGA
>PXEK01000121.1 GCA_003564735.1 Cryomorphaceae bacterium | reverse complement strand
TGAATAAAAAGTTCAAGGACTTCCGGAGGCAAATACCGATAGAAAATTAGCGAAATCAAAGATTTCTGATTTTCTAATCGGTACCGTGTATTCTCCGGGCTCCGCGCTTTGTTCCTCCTAATGGTCGGAACGCGACTACGCCCTGCGAAACACCTTTTGCTGACCGTAAGCCCGGGGGGATACGTCACTACTTACCTTTTGCATGCCGTATTTCGGGATAAGAGCTCTTGAACAAGAAAACTTCTTTTGAATACCAGTACAAATCACTTACAATGAATATTAACTCTAGATCGATATAATTAAAATTATTCCTTCTTTGAAATAGGAAGTAATAAATAACCCGGCAAAACTCCATTTTGGATAAACCCGTGTTTTTTCTTTAGAATAAATCTAAACAACAGCATTTCCACACTGTTTTCTTATTAATTTTGCGTGACTTTAAAACGAATACGGTAATGACCAAAGGAGATATACTCAAAGGCTTAGAATACGTTGTAGAGCCCGATTTGAAAAAAAACATCGTTGAAGCGCGATTGGTTTCCAACATCAGAATTGACGGAAATAAGGTGAGCTTCGATTTGGCGGTAAATAACCCCGCTATGCACAACCGCAAACGCATTACCGATGCTTGCGAGCACTACTTACAAATGCACGTTAATAAAGATATTGAGGTAGATATAAATGTATCGGCATTATCATCAGATCCCAACGAACGCCCAAGCGAACAACGCAAACACCTCTCTGAAGTTAAGCACGTAATTGCCGTAGCCTCAGGTAAGGGCGGTGTGGGAAAATCAACCGTTACGGCCAATTTGGCCACAAGTCTGGTAAAACAAGGCTACAAGGTGGGACTCATAGATGCCGACATTTACGGCCCGTCCATGCCCATGATGTTTGATACGGTACACGAAAAACCGGGCGTTCAAGATGTGGACGGCAGGCGTATGATTACCCCGGTGGAGAGTCCGTGGGGCGTAAAAATCATTTCCATAGGCTACTTTGCCGATCCCGAGCAAGCAGTGGTTTGGCGCGGACCCATGGCCACAAAAGCGCTGCAGCAAATGTTTAGAGATGTGTACTGGGGCGATTTGGACTTTATGCTGATTGACTTGCCCCCGGGCACGGGCGATGTACACCTCACCTTGGTGAAGGAAGCACCCCTCACGGGAGCGATTGTGGTAAGTACTCCCCAAGCGGTAGCACTGGCCGATGCCAAAAAAGGGGTGGCCATGTTTAAAATTGACGAAATCAACGTCCCCGTGTTGGGCATTGTTGAAAATATGTCTTACTTCATGCCCGAAGACATGCCCGACAAAAAATATCACATCTTTGGAAAAGACGGGGCCAAACTCCTTGCTGAAGATCTTAAAGTAACGTTACTGGGACAAATACCGTTGGTGCAAAGTGTGCGCGAGGCGGGCGATGCGGGAAGGCCGGCCGTACTTCAAGCCAACACACCCCAAGCCAAAGCCTTTGACGATTTCGCACAACGCGTAATTGACGAGGTGGCAAAGAGAAAGCAACCGCAAATGAATTTAAATTAATGGTTATGGCTAATATGAAAGAAATTGAGGAGAGAATCTTGGACGCAATGAATCAAATACGACCGTTTTTGAATGAGGACGGCGGGGACTTGGTTCTGAAAGAAATCACCGAAGATTATATCGCTCGCGTGGAACTCACCGGCCAATGCACCAACTGCTCCATGAACAACATGACTTTTAAAGCCGGGGTGAAAGACGCTATTATGAAACAAGTGCCCGAAGTTAAAGATGTTGAGGCGGTAAACTTCGCCTTGCACGAATAAATCACAGCTAACAACTTTTTATGGCCCCCATTACACAAAAAAAAGATACCGTTACGGTTTTGTTTGCCGGCGACTCCGGTGACGGAATGCAATTGACCGGTACTCAATTTACCTCAACCCACGCGCTCTTTGGGAATGATGTAAGTACGTTTCCCGATTTCCCGGCAGAGATTAGGGCACCCAAAGGTACGGTTAGCGGCGTATCGGGATTTCAGGTGAAATTCGGCAGTTCAAAAATATTTACTCCGGGCGATGCGGCAGATGTGCTGGTGGTGATGAATGCCGCCGCTTACAAAGCCAATATTCACAAGCTGAAACCGGGCGGAATTTTAATTGCTAATGAAGACGGTTTCGACTCGAAAAACCTAAAGTTAGCGGGCTATCACGATGAAAGTCCACTGCAATCAACATCCGTTGAGGCGTTTATTTTGCATAAAATTCCGGTGACCGATTTAACCCTTAAGGCACTTGAGGATTCCTCACTTTCAAAACAAGACAAACTCAAGAGTAAAAACATGTTTGTTTTGGGTTTCTTATTTTGGATGTTTGACCGCTCATTACAACCCACCATCGACTACCTCAATGATAAATTTGCACGAATACCCGAGGTAGATCAAGCCAATACAAAAGCATTAAAAGCTGGTCATCACTTTGCCGATACCGCCGAGGTGTTTACCTCCCGCTACACGGTTGATCCCGCCGAGATGGAACCCGGGCAATACCGCGCCATTACCGGCAATGAAGCCTTGGCGTTAGGACTCATTGCCGCCTCTCGAAAAGCAGATTTGCCACTATTTTACGGCTCCTACCCCATCACCCCCGCCTCTGACATTCTGCACGAACTGTCAAAACACAAAAACTTTGGCGTAAAAACCTTCCAAGCCGAAGATGAAATTGCTGCGGCCACCGCGGCCATAGGCGCATCCTTTGCCGGTTCATTGGCTGTTACGGCGTCGTCGGGGCCCGGCATCGCCCTTAAAACAGAAACGGCCGGACTGGCCGTTATTCTTGAAATTCCGCTCGTTTTTATCAACGTTCAGCGGGGCGGACCAAGTACCGGACTGCCTACCAAAACCGAGCAGGCCGACCTCATGCAAGCCATTTACGGCAGAAACGGTGAAGCCCCCATGCCGGTGATTGCGGTACACTCTCCCGTTGATGCCTTTTACAGCGCCATTGAAGCGTGCCGCATTGCAGTGGAACACATGACGCCCGTGATGCTGCTAAGCGACGGATACATCGCCAACGGCTCGGCACCCTGGAAATTCCCAAAAGCTTCAGATTTACCTTTGATCAGAACCGAAAGCGTTTTGGCACAGACCGGTGAAGAATATCTTCCTTACCGTCGCGACGAAAAGCTTGTGCGCAAGTGGGCCATTCCCGGAACGGCCGGATTGGAACACCGCATTGGCGGATTGGAAAAAGATTTCCTCACGGGCGACGTTAGTTACGACCCCGATAATCACGAGAAGATGGTAAAAGTACGC
Source organism: Cryomorphaceae bacterium (assembly GCA_003564735.1). Classification (GTDB taxonomy): domain Bacteria; phylum Bacteroidota; class Bacteroidia; order Flavobacteriales_G; family Salibacteraceae; genus Salibacter. The sequence continues at coordinate 158 of PXEK01000121.1, read as the reverse complement.
GCCGAAAAAATTGCGCGCATTGCCGATTTCGTACCCGAACAAGAAATTGAAGCGGGAGAAGACAGCGGCGACGTATTAATTCTCAGTTGGGGCTCTACCTACGGCGCCGTTAATAATGCCGTTGAAGAACTCGTGCAACAAGGCGAAAAAGTATCCTC
>PXEK01000322.1 GCA_003564735.1 Cryomorphaceae bacterium | reverse complement strand
TACGGCATTACGTGTCACAAAGCTCAGGGCGGACAATGGCCCGTGGTTTTTGTAGATCACAGCTTTTTTAATGAAGATATGATAGATAAAAATTATCACCGGTGGCTTTATACCGCTGTAACGCGAGCAACACACAAGTTATATTTCGTAAATCTTCCCGTTTTTTTTGAAGCATCGGTCAAGCAGGATTTTTAGTGCCGGCAAAACAATTAAACCGACCTACTTATCGTAATTGCGCTCACCAAATATCGAGCTGCCCAAGCGAATCATGTTACTTCCCTCGTCAATGGCCACTCGGTAATCATTCGTCATACCCATAGATAAATTTTTGGCCGTGGGAAACTGCGTTTGTAGCTCTTCGTGGAATTTTCGCAACATGCTAAATTGCTTTTTAAGTACAGAGGTGTCATCTGTGTGCAGCGCCATTCCCATAGAACCCGCAATTTCAATATTCTTCATTTCGGTAAAAGGTTCTGAAGATAAAAACTCCATAGCTTCAGGCACATCAAAGCCGAATTTGGTTTCTTCACCGCTGATGTGCAACTGGATCAAACACGGTATTACCCTATTTTCTTTTTTTGCCCGTTTATTGATTTCTTTAGCCAAGCGCAAACTATCCAATGAATGAATAAGTTTGACGAACGGAGCAATATACTTCACCTTATTGCGCTGTAAATGACCAATAAAGTGCCAATCAATATCTTTGGGGAGTTCGTCGTGTTTTCCTTGTGTTTCTCGAGCTTTGTTTTCCCCAAACATGCGTTGTCCGGCCTCGTAGGCCTCTAGAATATCAGCGGCGGGTTTGGTTTTTGATACCGCAATTAAATTGACATAATCGGGAATTTCATCTTTTATTTTTTGTAGTTTTTCGGTAATACCCATAATACGTTTTTTATAGCTCGTGTATATCGTAAATAATTAAGCCGCTGAGCAGTTTTGGCTCTACCCAAGTACTTTTGGGCGGCATAATCATGTTTTTGTCGGCAACGGTTTTAAGTTGTTCCACCAACACCGGGGGCGGCACAAAACCCGCATCAAAAGTCCCGTTGTTCACGCTTTCCATCAGTGCACTTACACCGTTAACAGCCGGAATGAACTGAATGTTTGGGTCTGTTTTTTCATCGGTGATGCCCAAAAGTTTATCAAAAACGTTTACTGAAATAATGTGGCAATCCAAAACCCCGACAGGATCATCTTTATCGAACGTTCCGGCCTTTGGCCTCAACTCGTACCACGTTTTTTCGAGGTACAAACCTATGGTGTGCGGATTTTGCGGCTCAATCGGTTCGTTGCCTTTTTCCGCAACATCAAATTCTCGATTAAGTCCCTCGAGAAACTCATTTGGTGAGGTATTGTTTTTGAACTTCACCCCGCGGTAAAACGGCTTAATTTCCATGTTGTGATCGCTGATGAGATATGCCGAGAAATAATCTGTGGCCATTTTTTGGTCAGAACCCCCAACGTGGTTTCGCTTTTCAGTGCCCAGTAACGCCGATGAGGCACAGCGATGGTGACCATCGGCGATGTAAACCGATTCGAGAGAGGCGAACGCCTTCTCAAGTATTTGAATATCCTCTTTATCTTTTACTACCCAAAGTTTATGGTCGTGCATATCGGTAGTGGTAAACTCGTATTCGGGGCGTGTTTTTTCGTAAGTTTCAATGATGTCATCAACCGTTTTTTGTCGAGAATAAACGAGCAGCACCGGCTCGGCGTTCATTTTGGTGGTTTCCAAATACTCCTTGAACATATTTTCCCTTTTGGTAAGGGTGTGCTCATGCTTTTTGATGGTTCCGTTCTCGTAGTCACTTACCGCAATTCCCGCAATAATTCCCTTGAAAGTGCAACCATCATAACTTTGCTCATAAATGTAAAAAGCAGCACGATCCTCTTTCATTAAACGGCCCTTCGAAATGTATTCTAAAAACGTGCTTCTTACTTGTTTAAATTTTGGCTTCCCGCTCATGTCCTCCGTACCGGGCGGATGGATTATGTGCATAAAAGAGTAGGGGTTGTTGCGCAATTTTTCATCCCGCTCCTCATCGGTATAGCTGATGTATGAACGCGTTGCCGTAAGTGCAGCTGTCGAGCGCGGCGGACGCACCGCCCTAAAGGGGATAATTTTTGCCATAATTTCGTTTTTAACTTACTGACGTAATTGCGGTTTAATGCACGGCTGCAAATCATTTCAAACGCTAAAGCCTACACGCCTTTTAATAGCCGTCAAAAGTAACAAATACAGAGTTTGTTGCGAGTGCTGTAATAGCCATTATTGGGAACCCTAAGGAAAATAAAGGCTAAATTAATCAATCAAAGTGTCTGCAAAACTTTGGTATAATAAAGGGGTTAGGGAACTCGCTAAAAATCAAAACCGAATGCGATAACCTACCTGAATGGCTGAAAAACGAGAAGCCGCTTCAAATTGGTCGAAAGGTAAATCAAAATCATCAAAACCGTCTCCGTCATCAAGGAAGTCGCCGCCGTCATCAAATAAATCAACATCGAACAAGAAATTGGATTGAGTGATTTTCATTAAGCCGTAATTGAAGTTATAGCGTAAGAAAACATTTTTGAATTCGATACTTAAACCGCCCGTTAATCCAAAGTCTAACCGCTTAAAATCATTTTGATAGTTAAACGATTCTTTTTCGTTTATCGGAAATTCAAAAAACGGTGGAAACCCAACGCTGCCTTCAACACCAAAATTACCCGCGGCCGCGTACGAGGTATAAACTCCCGCTTGAGGTTCGATGTAAAAATCATCGGCCAATTCAATGCGGTAACCCATGGTGATCGGTATGTGTATGTAGGTGTTTTGGAAAGTCACTTCCAAATCGGCTGATGGTCCGCCGAAAAAACCTCCGCCAAATCCGCCGCCAAAACCTCCGCCGGGGTTGAAAGGATCATCTCCACCGTCCAATAAATCAAGCGGTAGGTTGAGGTCGTTGTATCGGGATCCCCGGCGTGAATAATGTAATCCCAGGTTGATGGAAAATTGCTCATTAATAAGCAGAGACCCTTCAATGCCGAGGTTAGGGCGCATATACGTGCTGCGTGGGCCCAAAAAGCTTTCTACTTGGTTGTTCAAAGAATAACCGCTTATGTGAGTTCCTAAAACGGGCGAAAGCGTGAACTCTTGGGCAGTGACCGTAGTGCTTAGCGTTAAAGCTAAAAATGTGTAAAGTAACTTTTTCATTTTCTAAAGTTTAAAAGGTGATTCTGTAGCCTAACCTACCCACAAAAAAGCGATTAAAGGTTCGGGATTCTACATCAATTTGCTCAAAAACATCTTGTGCTTCTTGGGGAACCGTACCAAAAAAGGCATCGTTAAAATTCCCCACGGTATTGTGAAGCCCTAAGCCGTATTGGAAAGAAAGGGTAAAACCGTACCACGCTATACCACCGCCCGCCAGCCAACCAAAGTCGATCCGACTAAAATCGTTGTCAAAACTAATTTCTCCTTCACCGGCCTG
>PXEK01000141.1 GCA_003564735.1 Cryomorphaceae bacterium | reverse complement strand
CTGCTGTTAAAAACGAACTGTACGAGTTACACACGCCATATTTGTTTGACGTGAATGTGCTCCAAAAAGTTGAATCAGAAGGCCTCCGAGAAAATATTAAGCGAGTAGGGAAAGTGTTTTACGGGAAAGAAGAGTTGACACAGATAGAAAATGAAAATCGCAGGTGAACGTTCAATAAAACATTTACGTATTAATAATTCAAAATAGTAAAGATATGGAGGTATCACTTGTGAAAATCGGTAACTCGAAGGGAATAATGTTGTCTCGGTCAATATTGGAAAAGTATCATATAAAAGATAAGGTGGAGTTATTTTTGGAAAAAGGAAAAATAATTCTACGACCTGTTTCACAGCCTCGCGAAGGATGGGAAGAAGCGTTTAAAAAAATGCATGAAGCAGGAGATGACGAATTATTGATAGATGATGTGTTTGAAGATGAGGATTTTGAGGGATGTAGTTAAAACAGTACGACATTGTTTTGGTCAGGCTTGATCCTACTTTAGGTAGTGAAATCAATAAAACGCGTCCTTGTTTGATCATTTCACCTAATGAAATGAATAAATTCTTGAGAACTACGGTTGTCGCTCCAATGACAACAAGAGAACGAGCTTATCCCACCCGTGTAAAGATTAAACATAATGACAAAGTCGGATGGGTTGCTCTTGATCAAATTAGAACGATTGATAAAAAGAAAGTCGTCAAATTTCTTGGTAAGTTGTCAAAACAAGAAAGGTTGAATTGTAAATCGGTTATTAAAGAAACCTTTGTGGACTAAATTATCAAGAAATAGAATCCCAAACCCTACGCGACCATATCGACCGCGTTGGAGTTGTGTTTTATGACATATAAATCAAATCAGCCCAAAAGTGTACGAGATTAAATCTTATTTATCCTCATCTTCTAACCATGACCTGTAGTAATCCTCGTCGGCAATACTCAAGGCTGCTTTCGTGAGCTTAAGGGGTTTAAATGTATCCACCATAACGGCAAGTTCTTCCGTTCCTTTTTTACCTATACTGGCCTCGTAGGTTCCGGGGTGGGGTCCGTGCGGAATCCCCGCCGGGTGCAGTGAGATGTGCCCTTGGTCAATATCTTTCCTGCTCATGAAGTCGCCGTCAACGTAGTACAACACTTCGTCTGAGTCGATATTGCTGTGGTTGTAAGGTGCCGGGATGGCTTCAGGGTGGTAATCGTAAAGTCGCGGACAAAACGAGCAAATAACAAATCCTGCCGCTTCAAATGTTTGATGAACGGGTGGCGGTTGGTGAACGCGACCCGTAATAGGTTCAAAATCGTGAATAGAAAAGGCATAAGGATAATTGTAACCGTCCCAACCCACAACATCAAACGGATGTGCTGCATAAACCAACTCATGAATGTCGCTTTGTTTTTTGATTTTCATCAAAAACTCGCCTTTTTCGTTGTGGGTTTCCAAGTTTTCGGGTCGGCGAATGTCTCTTTCGCAAAATGGAGAATGCTCTAACAACTGACCAAACCAATTGCGATATCTTTTTGGAGTGTAAATAGGTGAGTAGCCTTCAACAATAAACAGTCGGTTATCATCATTATCGAAATGAAGTTGGTAAATCATACCGCGCGGAATCACCAAATAATCGCCGTACTCAAAGTTCAAATTACCCAGGAGTGTTTTAAGCGTACCGGAGCCACGGTGAATGAATATTACTTCGTCAGCATCGGTATTTTTGTAGAAATAATCTGTCATGGACTGTTGAGGAGCAGCCAGTGAAATGTTGATGTCGCTATTTGTCATTACAATCTTTCGCGATTCCAAATAGTCCTTGGCGGGCTTTACGTTAAACCCGTGAAACCGGTAAGACTTTATGTTGTTTTCAATGGCAATTTCCGGTTTTACCGAGTATTTTTTTACGATTTCCTTTACCTGAGTGGGGCGGTTCACGTGATACATAAGTGATGACATGCCGTCAAAACCGATGGTACCGAAAAGCTGCTCGTAGTACAAGCTTCCGTCTTTCTTTTTGAATGTGGTATGTCGTTTATGAGGTATTTTCCCCAGCTTGTGATATAAAGGCATAGTTGTTCTCTTTTTTAGTGCCTCAAAAATACGAGATGTAACCGACCCAAAAAATGACATTTATCACCTCATGCGGATGGCAGTTAGCGATTGTAATTACAAGAAAACACGTCACTATATTATCGCTCTCAATAATACCGAAACTATTGAATACTTATAAATTTGGTGCGAAGTTTTTAAATTTAGGATTTAGCAAACTCTACCAGTTTTTCAACACTTCCCTTATCTGCCTGTCTTAGTGCATTTAAGTACGTAGTTCGAATCTCGCTTTTTTTCACCAAGTCAGTTGTTCCCCAACTAAATAAAGGAAAACCATATACTTTATCGATTATTATATCAGCCATTAAACGGCTATGCCGGCCATTTCCGTTGGGAAAGCAATGTATGCTCACAAGTTTGTGTTTGAATCTTATCGCTGTTTCCTCCGGAGTGAAAGTGTTGTTTTCAATCCAAAAATGAGCGTCATCGCACAGCATTTTGAGTGCAATAGGAATCTCACGGGGATCGACTCCCAAGTTTTTTCTGTTTTTCTATAATCTCCCGCCCATGACCAAACTTCTCCAAGCATACGATTATGTAAGTCACGAATAAATTTTTGAGTTAAAATCGCTTTCGGCTTAAATGAACGGCTGAAAACCCACTGCATGGCATCTTCAATGTTATTTTGTTCAAACTCATCTAACTCCTTTCTTGTTGTTATTGTGGGAATTAACAAACCTTCTTTTTCATCTTCATCTAAGGGTGTTTGACCGTTTATATATTCTAAACTTAATCCCATAGTGCTTTAGGTAATTCATTTTTAATGTCTGCAATGCGTTCTTCAACTGCTTTTCTAAGTCGTTGATTCGTGTTTTCTTGATTTTCGAGTTTCATACTGTTTGAAGTTCGGGAAACTATTTTTTTAGCTAAAGAACGAGCCTTTTTATCGATGTAGTTTTCAAGGGATCCATCTTTGGGTACAAACCCGTAAACAAGTTCCATATCTAATGCTTTTGCGGTTTCTCTGAGTGATCTAAGCGTTATTGAGCCTTCTTTTTCTCTCATTTCCATCTCTTGAACACTTTGCTTTGTTTTACCCGATTTATTCGCCAATTGCTTTAATGATATTCCGAGAGCGAGTCGAATAGCTCTTATCCATCCCGTTGGAGGAGTAGGCAGTTCGTTAGCATGAGAAAGTCGCTTCATTCTTGAATCGAGCTGTGATAATTGAATTTTCCGCTTGTTCATTTGTCAGGCTTTAAACTGATTAATATAGCGCAAAAGTAAGGGTAAACCTTGACTATCCAAAATAAAAGTAAGGATAAATCCTGACTTTAATTCCGGTTGTGTCAGTTTATAGGCTGACTTTTACCAATGAACTCACGAATGCATAATTCCGGTTCGGCTCGATGAAGTGTTGATAAGGAGCGATTTGGCATGGG
>PXEK01000120.1 GCA_003564735.1 Cryomorphaceae bacterium | reverse complement strand
CAACCCGCTGCCCAAAAACTTAGCGGCTCTACTTTCCCGCTTCAACACCATATTGGTTCCCGAAATGAATGACGGACAATTGGTGCGATTAATTCAAGGAAAGCTAAACATCAAGTGCAAGCCTTTCAACAAAATCAAAGGCATTCCGTTCACTGCCGCCGAAATCAAAGAACGCGCACTTTACGAACTCAAGGAGGTTTAAAATGCAAAAAGAAAAAACAACATATAAAGCAAAAGATTTTGCGAGCGAGAATGAAGTAAAATGGTGTCCCGGCTGTGGCGATTACGCCATTCTAAAGCAAGTGCAAAGTGCAGTTGCCAATTCGGGAGTACCCAAAGAAGATATTGTTTTTATCTCGGGCATCGGTTGTTCATCGCGCTTCCCGTACTACATGGAAACCTACGGTATGCACGGCATCCACGGCAGGGCTACGGCCATTGCGAGCGGTTTTAAAATTGCCGCGCCCGACAAAAGCGTTTGGATTGTCACCGGCGACGGCGACAGCTTGAGCATTGGCGGCAACCACCTCATTCACCTGCTGCGCCGCAACATCGACACCAATATTTTGCTGTTTAACAACGAGATTTACGGACTCACCAAAGGGCAGTATTCGCCCACCTCCCCCGTGGGACTCAAAACAAAGTCGAGTCCGCAAGGCGTAATCGACCACTCGTTCAACCCCATCGCCTTGGCATTGGGAGCCGGTGCGGCATATGTAGCGCGTACCATTGATCGGGAGCCTCGACACATGAAAGATATTTTCAAATCGGCGAATGAAAACAAGGGTGCCTCGTTCGTTGAAATTTACCAAAACTGCCCCGTATTTAACGACGGCGCTTTCAACGCTTATACCGATCGCACCCTCAAAGAGGAGAGTACACTTTTTGTAGAGCACGGCAAGCCCATGATTTTTGCGGGCGGCAAGAAGGGCATCCAATTGAACGGACTCAAACCTGAAGTAGTAGAATTGAGAGACGACCTCACGGCCGATGATTGCCTCAAACACGACGAGTCCGACCCAATGATTGCCCAAATATTGGCCGGTTTTTTCGACAACCACAAACAAGCCGAATTCCCGAGAGTGTTTGGTGTAATCTACAACCAACCCCGCGGTACCTATGAAGATGCTTTACAGCAACAAATAGAAGATGAAATCGCGGCCAAAGGCCACGGCGACTTGGATGCGCTCATCGCCGGAAAAAATACGTGGTGGCATAATTGAGTCGGGGGTGAGTTGATTGGCTGTTGGTATTTGGCAGGTAGCCTTTGGCAGTTGGTCTTTTGCTTTTAGCAGTTCATTCATGAAGCTTTCCGTCCGGCTTTCATAAGCATTTAGCTTTTAGCCTTTGGCCGTTAGCTACCCGCTGCATCTTGGCCTCAATCCTCAACCTCGACCTTGTCCTTGTCCTCAACCTCAACCTCGTCCTTCTCGCTCCTTGTAGTTTTCGTGATTTCACCCGCAACGTCTTTTTCAGCTCACTGCTCACAGCTTACGGTTCACGAACCCTTTACCCTTCTCCTTTCCTTCCTTGTAAGCCACTTCAGCTAACCCGGAACAAGTTTCGCTTCACGCTTCACCTACGCTCCTGCCACGAGCATTCTTGGGCCCTCTCTGTTTCTCATTCTGTTTCCGGGTGAAACCCTCCGGACGGTTTTCCTTAGCGCCTTTACCAAAACAACACATAACACGACAAGATATATTTCCGTTCTTAGAAAACTGAATATTCCAATATATACAGAACAACCTGATGTAATAACTCTTGTTTCTGTTACTTTTGTAATTGGTTTTCAATGTCCCGTATTCGGGTGCCATTATTTAAAACTTAAAATCAAATAGAAATGCAAATTGAGCGAACGAATAAAGAAATACTGATTCGGATTCCTTCCGGGACCGACATAATCGGACTTCAACGGATTTTAGATTTTTTGAAGTTCAGAGAAATCACCTCAAAGAGTAAAGCCTCACAAAAAGAAATTGACGAACTTTCTACAGAAACAAAGTCTGAGTGGTGGAAACAAAATAAAAGCAAATTCACAAGGTGAAAATCGTTGTTGATACCAATATTATTTTTAGTGCGCTTTTAACTCCGAAAGGCGGAATAAGTGACCTTTTGTTAAACTCGGACAATCATTATGAATTTTACACCCCGACTTATGTGCTCAACGAACTAAACCGACACGAACAAAAAATACTGAGCATTTCAGGGTACTCTCCGGATGAACTCAACTTTTTAAAGCGTAGCATTTTCAAAAAAATCGATTTAATCGATATTGAATCTATTCATCCGCAAACTTTGAAAAGAGCAATACAACTTACAGAAGGAATTGATGAGTTTGACGCCCCTTTCATAGCACTCGCACTAGAGTTAGATACATACCTATGGACCGGTGACAAAAAGTTGATTTCGGGATTAAAAGAAAAAAATATTGACCTAGTTTTGAGAACATTCGAGGTAAGAGAAAACTCATAATTAAACCATAACGAACCCAACTCGTCGCTTCAATGCACCTAATTTCTGTTCTTTTTAATCCAAATACCCCCTATTCAGTTTCAAAAGACAACGGAAATAATTTGTAATCAGACCACAAAATCTAACCCCTTATTCGCTGTTTTAAAAAAAACACATTTCTCGAATAAGGTGTCGCCCTCGCAAACTCCGCATGATACTTTTGCATCCGGCTTTCATAAGCATTTGGCCTTTAGCCTTTGGCTGTTAGCTACCCTCGGCATCTTAGTCTCAACCTCAATCCTCAGCCTCAATCCTCAACCTTCTTGTTCCTTGTAGTAACTGTGATTCCACCCGCAACGAGTCCCGCTTTACGCTTCACGCTTCACTAAAAGGTGCCGCACCTCCGGCGCTCAAATCCATATGCTCATATTCTTTTCTACACAGGTGCCGCGCCGCCGGGGCTTAATCCTCTCCGCTTCCTGCCCCGCGTATTCCCGGCTCGCTCTGCTTCTCATTCTGTCTCTGCGTGGAACTCTTCACCCGGCTTATCCGGAGCATTTTCTCCTTGTCCTTGTCCTTGTCCTTGTCCTCGAACTTGTCCTTGTCCTTGTCCTCGACCTTGTCCTTCTCGTTCCTTGTAGTATTCGTGATTTCACCCGCAACGTCTTTTCCGCTCACGGTTCACCGCTTACAGCTTACGGTCCCGCTTCACTACCTCAAAACCTGCACACTCCCTTTCACCACTTCATTCCCGCTCGTGTAAACATAAAAGTACGTTCCCACCGGAACGGGCTTTCCGCTTGTGTTGCGACCGTTCCACGAAATGCCCGCACCCTCACGGTTCTCGTAAATCAAGTTGCCCCAGCGGTTATAGACTTGCAATGTTCCGCATACGTGGTTGATCGGGCCTACAGGTTCAAACAGGTCGTTGACTCCGTCATCGTTCGGGGTGAATACGTTGGGGAGTTCCACGGCTAACTTCGCGCTGCCCTCACCAATGATGAGTCGGGAGGTGTTGAGGCACCGGCGCGACTCAT
>PXEK01000171.1 GCA_003564735.1 Cryomorphaceae bacterium | reverse complement strand
TTTCATTGATGGTGAGGCGTTTGCTCCGCACCTGCGTATAAGGCTGGATGATGACTTTGGACGTAACTTATTTAATGCTCCTACATCGATATTTAGCAGCAACCAAGCCTTTCGTGATTTTTTCCCCGGATTGGTTATTGTTCCCGATAATAACTTTAGCGCTCCAAACGGACAAATACTTTTTATAGACCCGGCTGCGGCTATTTCCCGTCTCACTCTTTTTTATACCAACACCTCCACCGAGGGCGGAGCACGGGAGACCTATTTTTTTGAAATCAATAATGATGTACCGCGATTCAGTTTATTTGAAAAAGATTACACCTCAACAAACGTGCAACAGGCCATTTCACACAGCGGTCGCGATGATTTTAGCGGAGGCAGTGAAAAAGTGTATGTACAGGGTTTGTCCGGTGTGAGAGCAGAGGTGCGCGTACCTCACTTGTTAAAAGCCTTTCCGGTTGAAAGTGACTTTATCATCAACAAAGCCGAACTTATACTGCCCGTAGCACAGCGCAGTAATGATCCTTTTCCCGCTATACCTCAGTTTAATATTGCCGCGCGCACAAAGGACGGTAGATTGACTATTGTTGCTGACATAGTAGAAGGATTTGGACATTTAGACGGAAATTTGAACCAAATTGAGGGCGAGTACCGCTTCAATCTCACGCGACATGTGCACCGATTACTGGAGCAAGACCGCAAGGGAATTAACGAAAACTTCGGGTTTATTATTGTTGCGGCAAGCGAGCAAGTAAATGCGGCTCGTACCACATTAAAAGGCTTTAATGTACAATCGGGGAAAACACCCCGTTTCGAAATTTATTATACACCATTAAACGACTAACACCATGTGCGGAATTGTAGGATATTTAGGGACAGAAAAAGCATACCCCGTAATTATTAAAGGTTTAAAAAGACTGGAGTACAGGGGGTACGATAGTGCGGGTATTGCATTGCTCTCCAACGATGAATTGAAACTTTATAAGTGTAAGGGTAAAGTCTCTGACTTGGAAGCTATTTGCGAGGGTAAAGATATTGAAGGTAATATTGGAATAGGCCATACACGTTGGGCTACCCACGGGATTCCCAATGATGTGAACTCACATCCGCACGTGTCGCAATCGGGAAAACTTGTTATTATCCATAACGGAATCATAGAAAACTACGCATCGCTGAAGAGAGATTTGCAACAAAAAGGGTACCGGTTTAAAAGTGAGACCGATACGGAGGTTCTGATTAATTTCATTGAAATGGTCAAAGAAGATCAGAATTTGTCATTGCGTAAAGCGGTTCGAATTGCTCTTACGCAAGTTGTGGGAGCTTACGCCATAGCTATTATGGAACAAGGAAATACCGACCAAGTTGTGCTGGCTAAAAAGGGTAGTCCGCTTGTTGTAGGGCTCGGTGAAGATGACTTTTTCATTGCCTCAGACGCTACTCCGTTTATTGAATATACCAAAAACGCCGTTTACCTTGAAGATGGTGAAATGGGCGTTATTCAAAGAGGTGGAAAACTGGAAATTTCGACTATTGAAGAAGATAAACTCGTAACGCCTTACGTACAAGAATTGCAACTACATTTAGAGGCGATTGAAAAAAGCGGTTACGACCATTTTATGCTCAAAGAAATTTTTGAGCAGCCTCGCTCTATTAGGGATACGTTGAGAGGCCGGCTGAATTTGGAAAACTTCGTCATTTCAATGTCAGGCATTAGAGAGTACGCCAACAGGTTCGAAAATGCTGAGCGCATCATATTTATTGCCTGCGGAACAAGTTGGCACGCCGGATTAGTGGCTGAATATATTTTTGAAGAGTTTTGTCGTGTTCCGGTTGAGGTAGAATACGCCTCTGAGTTCCGTTACCGCAATCCCGTAATTACCGAGAATGACATCATCATAGCAATCTCACAATCGGGTGAAACCGCCGATACGCTCGCGGCCATTGAAATGGCAAAACAAAAAGGAGCCACAATTTTTGGCATTTGTAACGTTGTGGGATCCTCAATAGCCCGAGCTTCTCATGCCGGAGCCTATACACATGCAGGTCCTGAAATTGGTGTGGCATCCACGAAAGCGTTTACCGCGCAAGTTGCTGTCTTGGCCTTGATGGCTATTGAGCTGGGTAACCGCAAGGGAACACTTAAGGAGAGCAGAGTACGCGAACTTATGCAGGAGTTGGATACCATCCCCTCAAAGATTGAAATGATGTTGGAATCTGATGATCAAACGCGCGATATTGCTGAGCGCTTTAAGGGTGCATCAAATTTCTTGTATCTGGGAAGAGGCTACAATTTTCCCGTTGCCCTTGAAGGCGCTCTTAAGCTTAAAGAAATATCTTACATCCACGCTGAGGGTTATCCCGCCGCTGAAATGAAGCACGGACCTATCGCACTGATTGATGAAAATATGCCGGTTGTGGTCATTGCCACTAAAAACGGTCAACACGAAAAGGTGGTGAGCAACATCCAGGAAATTAAGGCTCGTGACGGTAAAATTATTGCCGTAATTAATGAGGGTGATGATGAAATAAAGGAAATGGCCGATTACGTAATTGAAATTCCGGATACAGAAGAGGCTTTTACACCGCTCATCACCACTGTTCCATTACAGTTATTGAGTTACCACATTGCCGTAATGAGAGGGTGTAATGTTGACCAACCCAGGAATTTAGCTAAATCGGTAACGGTAGAGTAACCTTTTCTTTCGTTTTTGCAAAGCTGCCATAATTAAATTCAACGGTACCTTAACCTTGGTTATTATCAAGGCTGTGGGAATACAACTGAAGTACACTTTTTAGGCATCTGTAAAATCGCCGATTTACACTGCCGGGAGGCTCAAGTTTTGTAAGTTTGCGTATCAAAAAATAATTCAATTTATATATGAGATACGAACAAATTTCACCTGAACTTTTCAAACACAATAGAAAGCGATTTGCACAACACCTCAAGCCGGGGTCATTGGCTGTGTTTAACTCCAATGATATTTACCCGCGCAGCTCTGATGGTACCATTCCTTTTGTCCAACATCGTGATATTTTTCATTTGAGCGGGGTTGACCAAGAGAAGTCCATACTGGTACTTTTTCCCGATTGTCCCGATGAGTCGCTTCGTGAAGTATTGTTCCTCATAGAAACCAACGATGAAATAGCCGTTTGGGAGGGTGAAAAACTCACCAAAGAAAAGGCTTATGAAACCACAGGGATAAAAACCGTTTTTTGGCTTAAAGACTTTGATTCGGTATTTAATAAAATGGCTACCCTGTGTGAAAACATTTACATCAATACCAACGAGCATTTACGCGCCGATACAGCGGTTCAAACACGTGAAGATCGTTTTATTGCCCGGTGTAAAGAAAAATACCCCGCTCATAACTACATGCGAAGTGCGCCCATTATGCACAAAATACGATCGGTAAAGCACGAGATTGAAATTGACTTAATGCAAAAGGCGTGTAAAATTACTGAAGGTGGTTTTCGCCGACTCCTTAAATTCATC
>PXEK01000391.1 GCA_003564735.1 Cryomorphaceae bacterium | reverse complement strand
TGCGTATGCCCGATTTGTATTTGCGAATTTCAGTAACGACTAAGGCGGCCACTTTGGGTATAGGGTTGATTCTGGCCGGTGCCGCGCTGTACTTTGATGATGTTGCGGTAACCACCCGCGTGTTGGCCATTGTGCTGTTTATTTTACTCACAGCTCCCGTAGGAGCCCATCTTTTGGGTCGAGCTTCCTACTTTATCGGACTACGCATGTGGAAAAACTCCGTAATCGACGACTTGGAAGACAAATACCACAAGCGTTCTCACAAGTTAAGCAGTGAAGAAGATGCTGAAGCGAAAAAAGAAGACGGTGGAGAATAGGAGACACTTGGCTTCAAGCGGAGAGTTTTTCCCCAAATGCTCACTGATTTCTTAAATCAACCCACCCGAGGTATTCGAAACAGCAACTCTGCAATCGCAGAACCTCGAATTAATGCTACCGGCCCATCTTTTACGCAACACCGGTGGGGGTTCTGACCAAAAAAATATTCAATTATTCTGCTACAACCTCAGTAACCTCAGGCATAAACTGTTTGAATATGTTTTCAATACCGCCTTTTAAGGTTTGGGTGGAAGAGGGGCAACCGTTGCAGGCACCGCTTAGCCGTACCGTGAGTGTACCGTTATCAAAACTTCTAAAATGAATGGCACCGCCATCGCTCTCTACCGCGGGTCGCACATACTCCTCCAAGATGTTGATGATTTTTTCCTCGCGCTCATTCTCGGGAGTAGCCGTGACCTTGATTTTTTCTTCAACGCCGTCTTTAACGGCAACGTGCTCAGTGGTTTTCGGGGGCTTACTAAAAACGGGCTGACCCGCCTGCAGGTAATTGGTAATGTACTCGCGTAATTCCCGCACTACATCATCCCACTCGATAAAATCGGCCTTGGTTACCGATACAAAATTGCTCGACATAAATACGCCTTTCACAAAAGGAAAGGTAAAGAGCGCGCGAGCTAAAGGCGCATCTTCACAGTCATCGGGACTTTGAAAATCGACCGTTGCACCGTAAGGCACCAACACCTTGTTGGCGGCAAACTTCATGGTTTCGGGATTGGGTGTGGTCTCTGCGTACACCGTAACGGGTACTTTATTTGTTGTTTTTTCGCTCATGTTTGTTCTAACTTTTGCTATATCTTATGTTTGTTCATGCCCCGGCAACTCCAAAGGTATCCCGGTTTTTACCTCTCCTGTTGCTTTCGCAAAATGCGCAATAAAAGCAACTTCTTAATAGTGAGCTGTTTTTCCTCTTTTATTTTATGCTTTTGAGCACCTTCAACTCAGCGGCAATGATATAGATTTGTAGTTAAATTTCAAAGAAGGTAAACGATGGGATTAATCAAAAGTTGCAGGGGTTTTCATCCCGAATTGGGTAAAGATTGTTATGTGGCCGAGAATGCTACGCTGGTAGGCGATGTAATTGCCGGTGATGAATGTAGTTTTTGGTTTAACAGTGTGGTAAGGGGTGATGTAAACTCCATCAGATTGGGAAATCGAGTGAACATACAAGACGGCGCGGTACTGCATTGCACGTATGAAAAAACAAAGTGTATTTTGGGTGATTACGTATCGGTGGGACACAACGCCATAGTACACGGTTGCGAAATTCAAGATAACGTGGTGGTGGGTATGGGCGCTATTGTGATGGACAGGGCAGTAGTGCAGAGCAATGTATTTATTGCTGCCGGAGCCGTGGTTTTGGAGGGTGCGGTTTTGGAGAGCGGTTATCTGTACGCCGGCATTCCGGCAAAAAAAATCAAACCCTTAGATGAAAGACACATCAAAGGCGAGATTGAACGTATTGGTAAAAATTACGTCAAATATTCAAGCTGGTTTAAGTAGGAGAGAGGTCGGGTTAAGCGCGAATTTCCGGTTAACAAATCGCTCTCGAAATGTTTTGATGTAAAACTTTAACCTTTAGCTCATAATCACTTTACCGGCAACACACTCCAGAGTTTTAGATTTAAACTTTTCCATGAGTGCCGCATCGTGGGTGGCCATTAAAACCGCCGTTCCGCTCATACTGATGTCGCTAAGTAAGTGAATAATATTTTCACTCGTCTCGGGGTCGAGGTTGCCCGTGGGTTCATCTGCAAGAATAATGGCCGGATTGTTGATCATAGCTCGGGCAATGGCCACACGTTGTTGCTCACCTCCTGATAACCGGTGCGGCATTTCGCCGTGTTTTTCGGTTAGCCCCACTTTTTCAAGCACCTCACTTATTCGGAGTTGCATATCTTTTTCCTTTTTCCAGCCCGTTGCTCGCATAACAAAAACCAGATTGTCACTCACACTGCGATCCATAAGCAATTGAAAATCTTGAAAAATAATACCTGTTTGTCGGCGCAAAAACGGAATATCTTTTCGTTTGAGCTTGTGCAGTGAGTAGCCTGCGACAGTCCCCGTACCTTGGGTCAGCGGCAGTTCACCGTAAAGCGTTTTCATCAAACTACTTTTTCCGCTCCCCGTTTTTCCCACGAGATAAACGAATTGGCCTTTATCAATTTTCACGTTAACATCATTGAGTACAGGTGTTTTACCTTGATTAATTTGAGCCTCTTTGAGTTCAATTACCGTATTTGATTCTTCTTGCGTAGTTTCGCTCATGTTTTTATGGGTGTGGTTTTTAAAGTGTTGTTACTGTTGATACTCTTCGTCAAGAACAAACGTAAAATACACTTCATCATTCCGGTTATCGTGCAAAGTTAGTCATTATGTTTATTTTTTTTTGGTCAGAACCCTAAATGTTTTGTGGAGAGCAGAGTGCGGAGAGCTGCGTGAGCTGTAAGCTGTGAGCTGAAAAGACGTTGCGGGTGGAATCACGAATACTGCAAGTGAATAGAACGCGGATGACGCGGACTTTGCGGATTGACACAGATTTGGCTGCTTTGCAGCAGGACAGGGAATAGAGAATAGAAATTGGAAAACGGAAATCCACTCTCGGCAGCGTTTGCAACGCTGTCGCCGTATAGAAAACGGATTTGTGCGGTTTAGTTGCTTCGCAGCACAGGATTCTCTGCATATTTACACTAATACAGCTTCGCTGTACCGCAGATGACGCAGATTTCACGCTGTTAATTCCTTCTGCAAGTGCATAGAACGCGGATGAAGCACCCGCCTGCCGGACGGGCAGGGATTTTGCGGATTTGCACGGATTGCTGCTTGCTCAGTGAGACAGGGATTGGAGGTTTGGAGGTTTGGAAAATGGAAAGCCACTCTCGGCAGCGTTTGAAACGCTGTCGCTATTTAGAAATAGATTTTCACGGTTTTAGATGTATTGTGGTTGATGGGAACTCCGAGTATTTTCTCTTTGCGCACCTCTGCGCTGTTCTTTGCGGAACTCTGCGGTTACGTAATTTATTTATAGAGCTAGCACTGAGAAGAAACTTCAGCAATGGCTGCTTCATAGCGCAGGATTTTCTGCTATTAAATACCATATCCAATTCTATTGCGGAAGTTGCTTAATTTGTTTTTGAAACAGAGTCCCACTTACGGATTCTCCT
>PXEK01000234.1 GCA_003564735.1 Cryomorphaceae bacterium | reverse complement strand
CGACGCCTTTGAAGAATGCTACGGCGCCAAGCCCGAAGCCGAACGTATCCAAATTCAAAAAACCAAAAAAGAGTTTGACGGTGACTTTACCGTTAACGTATTCCCGTTTTTGAAATTGAGTAAATCCAAACCCGAAGAAACTGCCGAAGCCATTGGCGCGGCCATGCAAAAACAAAATGCGAACATCAAAGGCTACAACGTTATCAAAGGCTTCCTTAACATATCCCTCAACAGCACCTTTTGGACTGCTGCCCTAAAAGAGGTTTCAAACGTTGACAATTACGGTTTTCACCCCAAAAGCGGAGATAAAGTGTTGGTTGAGTTCTCCTCCCCTAATACTAACAAGCCTCTACACTTAGGTCACCTAAGGAACATCTTTTTAGGCGACTCGGTAAGCAACATTCTTTCCGCGGCAGGTAAAGAGGTCGTACGCACGCAAATCATCAACGACAGAGGCATCCACATTTGCAAGTCTATGGTGGCTTATGAGGAATTCTCACCCGAGGACACTCCCGAAAGCACCGGGTTAAAAGGCGACAGATTGGTAGGTGACTTTTACGTGCGTTTCGATAAAGAATACAAAAAGCAAGTCGGTGAGCTCATTGAAAAAGGACACACCGAGGAAAAAGCCAAAGAAGAAGCGCCGCTCATGCAAAAAGCAAGAGAAACCCTAAAAAAGTGGGAATCCGGCGACGAAAAAACTGTGGCTTTATGGGAAAAAATGAACGGCTGGGTTTATGCAGGTTTTGATGAGACCTACGAAACGCTCAAAGTAACCTTTGACAAACTGTACCACGAATCGCAGACCTACCTTACAGGGAAAGACATAGTTCGCGAAGGATTAGACAAAAACATCTTTTACAAGAAAGATGACGGTTCGGTTTGGGTAGATTTAACCGCTGACGGCCTTGACGAGAAGTTACTCTTAAGAGGAGACGGCACCGCGGTGTATATGACACAAGATATGGGAACTGCCGTTTTGCGATCAGCCGATTACCCCCAAATGAATAGTATGGTATATACCGTAGGAAATGAGCAAGACTACCACTTCCAAGTGCTGTTCAAAATCTTAGAAAAGCTGGGCTACGAATGGGCCTCGAACTGTTACCACTTGAGCTACGGTATGGTCGAACTCCCTGAGGGTAAAATGAAAAGCAGAGAAGGAACCGTGGTTGATGCAGACGACCTCGTGAAAGAAATGAAGAAAAATGCCGAGGCGCAGGGTGTAGATCGAGGCAGTTACGACGACCTAATTCCCGAGGAGCGTAAAGACCTCGCGAGCAAAGTGGCTCTCGCTGCCTTGAAGTACTTTATACTAAAAGTGGGGCCGAAAAAGAACATGACCTTCGACCCCAAGCAAAGTATTGATCTCAATGGAGATACCGGTCCTTTTATTCAATACACCTTTGCGCGAACCGCATCAATTTTGAGTCGGGCAGAGAACACAAACCCTACAATTCACGACGTTGAGCCCAACGATTACGAATTGGAGATAATCAAAATCGTGCTGCGCTTACCGGAAGTCATTAAAGAAAGTGCCGATAAGTACAACCCTTTCCTACTCGCGGCATATTGCTTTGATACGGCAAAAGCCTACAACACTTTTTATCAGAACACCCCCATATTTCAAGCCGAAAACGAAGCCGTAATTGCGTTTAGAGTTCTGCTCACCGCACAAGTGAATAAAGTACTTAAAACGGGCATGAACTTATTGGGAATTGAAATGCCCGACAGATTTTAGATTGGGGTTTGGGTTGAGTTATGTTCAGACGATTGCGCAGGTACTCAGCTATATCAATTCTGCAGAGGGAATCTACCAAAAGTAGAGGCTGCGCAAAAAACAATTAACCGTTCCAATCTCTTCACCCTCCCTCAAAGCACTAAAAACTAGCAGAGAAACCTGTGTTAACGTAGAGATGCAGATAGTGTGGTTACGCTACTTTTGCTTCTTTATGCCCTAAGTCAGATGAACTGAGAGGGTAAACTGATTTGCCCTCGGTAAACCGCAGATATCGCCCCTGTGGAATACGCTGCGCTATGCCTATCGGCGAATTCCACTGGGTAAACAGAGGAACGCAGTTATGTTTGCTCTGCAAAGCAAATATGCATAAGGAATTAACAGCGTAAAACCTGCGTCATCTGCAAAGCAGCGTCACTATCAGTTAACCCGCAACGCGCGCCTCATCTTACGGCTGCCTTTAAAAGATAAAGCCCATCCCAAACTCCACTCGATCCCCTTCAAACATTCCGGCGAAGTTACCCTCTAAGATTGGCGAACGGTTGTTGCGGAATTGATAGTTAGCTTTGATTACGAAGTTTTTACGCATGTTGAAGTTGAGTCCGAGTGTCCACACGTCTAAATTGTTACTCGAAAAGGTTTCACCACGAAGTTCTTCGCGTACACTATTGTGAGTGTTGAGTCTTTCATATCGAGCAAATACAGGGAGTTTCATTTCGCTTTTTCGGTAAAAGAAGTTTCCGTCGTCATCATCGTTGACTTTGTCTTTTGCCGATTTCTTTCTCAACGCCGGAAGGATATCGTACCCCACTTCAATATAAGCACCAAATACATCCGATCCCAATACTTGTCCGTCACGAATAGCATCGCCGGCTGCCATGGGTTGCGCGGTAAGGGCGTGAATGTGGTGAGCGTTATTCATGCGACCGTAGGTTCCCAGGCCCATAAAAGTCCAGTTTTTATATTCGTGCCTGATATGCGATGAAAACAAAGCAGTGTTGGCCGACACGGTAATTTCCTCACCGTTCAAAATAGCGTTACGGTATGATCCGGCCGGCGTCCAAAGGCCGCTCAATGAAATATCTGTGTTTTTAATACCTGAGAAGTTAAGTTGCCCGTTGAGTAGCGGCGCATCAAAATTAAACCGCAGTTCATCGGCTCTGCCGCCGCGAATCCACGTTCCGCCGTAATAACTATCGCTTTCTAAACCCTGATAAACCGAAAACGAGTAATCCAAACTTTTTGAAATGGTTCCGTAGGTCATCACTCCTAAATCTATCCACTGCGAGGGTATGATGAGTCGTTCCACCTCAGGCCTATTAACAGAGTAGTACATTACGGGCTCATCATGATTGTTGATATAGCCTATTTGAACTTGATGGGTACCTACCCTAACGTTAAAATGTTTGCTGATGAGGAAATCGGCAAAGAGCTCTACAAAAAGTTCACGTTCAAAGTTGTTTCGGTCGATGTTAGACCAACCGTCTTGAAACAGTTCACCAAACAACTCACCGTACAGGACAACTCTATCCGTTGGTTTATATGCCATATAAGTCACAAAACGATACAAGTTGGTCATGTACAATTCCATATCGCCCGAACCGGTGTTTTTGGCGCCGTCGTAGTAGATGTGACTAGCCTCCCCAAAGCCGGAAATAGTAAATTTTTTGTCAGAAAAATAAATTTTGCTCGCCGCCAACGGTAGTCCCGCGTGTGTTTCATACGTGAGTTCATCTATGAGCTTGACTTTTTGCTTTTTGCTT
>PXEK01000365.1 GCA_003564735.1 Cryomorphaceae bacterium | reverse complement strand
CCTTTACCACCGAATCAACGCTTTCAAAGTTGAAATTTTGCCGCTACGTAGCCGACAAGCAGATTTAAAACTATTTGCCAAACATTTTCTCGAAACGGCCAATGACGAGCTAAATAAGAACATTACGGGCTTTCATCCAAAAGCTATGAAAATATTGCTCGACTATCCGTGGTACGGGAATTTGAGGGAGTTGAAGAATACAATTAAAAGAACGGTACTTTTAGAAAAAACCGACGAAATACGAGTAGATACTCTACCTCGTGAAATAATACTTTCAATAGACGAAGGTTCATCTCTCAACGCCGCAGGCAGCAGGGTGGAGACACTTAAAGAAGCGGCTGAAAGAGCAGAAAAACAGGCCATAATATCAGCATTTAAAGAAGCCGGCGGGAATAAGTCGGAGGTAGCCAAGCTTTTGGATGTAGATCGTAAAACCCTATATAACAAATTGAGTAGATATAACATCGATATTTAATTATTATGACTGATTCGTTTCGCGTGCTTTTCAATGAAATGCCACAAAGCGCTGTACTCATTGGTTCTGACCAAAAAATTAAAGATGTCAATAAGGCGTTTAAGGTTCGATTTGAAAATTCTGTTGAGAAATTAAAAGGTGAGTCTACCGATAACTTGATGTTACAGCCACGAAATAAAAGTTTGCGCAGAAGTTTTAGGACTTTAACGCTGAAAAGCTTGGAAATAGATGAGGGTACTGTTGTACTATTAAAGAAATCTTCGGCTAAAGCTTCACCCAAGGGTAAGGAGTATTTTTTGAGGACTCTTGCAGAACATATCCCGGGAAACGATTTTGCATTAGTAAATCCCAACCTCGACATTACCGTAGCCAAGGGTAGAGCCTTCATGACTTACGGTTGTAAGCGCCAACGATTAGAAGGGTACAATTTGAAAAATATTTTAAGGCCTTCTTCAATGGATGATTTTTTACTGTTATTTAATACGGCTTTAAAAGGAGAGTCTGTTTTTGATACGGTTTCAGTTCATTCCCGAGAATACGAGTTGGAATTCGTTCCCGTATACGATGATTCGGGTGATGTTGAAATTGTATTGTTTATATGCAGAGATGTAACCATTCAAAAACAAGCACTTGTAGAAAAAAATCGAGCTGAGAAATTACAGTTGACTCGTAATATTTTGCGCAGTATAGCTCACGAAGTTCGTAACCCGCTTACAAATATTGGTTTGGCGTGCGATGAATTATCAGAGGAGTGTTCAGAGATAGGGGAAGCCAACATGTTTTTGGAAATTATATCGCGCAATACTAAGCGGATTGATATTTTGATTTCCGAAA
Source organism: Cryomorphaceae bacterium (assembly GCA_003564735.1). Taxonomy (GTDB): domain Bacteria; phylum Bacteroidota; class Bacteroidia; order Flavobacteriales_G; family Salibacteraceae; genus Salibacter. The sequence continues at coordinate 2,195 of PXEK01000365.1, read as the reverse complement.
TTATGCAGTCGACAAAATCACAGGGTCTTGTGACAAAACGGTGCAGCATTCACGAATTAATGCAGGGTGTGGAGAATATCATTTCTGATCGTGTAAAACTTACGGATATTCGATTTACGAGCAAATCCTCATGTCCTGACGTTGCTGTTGAGGTAGATGAGGAGAAGTTGACTATGGCCTTGGGTAATATAGCCATTAACGCCTTGGAGGCAGTGACCGGAAAAAACGGTAGGGTGGCTTTGCGCAGCAGAATTTCGAAGGATAAGGTTGTTTTTAGTATTACCGATAACGGTGTGGGCATGGATAAAGCGACTTTGGCTAAAATATTCGACCCTTTTCATACAGGAAAATCAAAAGGAATGGGCTTGGGATTGACAGGAGCACTGAATATAATTAAATCCCATAATGCAGAAATTAAAGTGGAAAGTACCCCGGGAAAGGGTTCGGTGTTTTATGTTTTTATCGATATTTTAGAGCAGTAGTGTTTTACGAGAACTCACAACTTAGGCAGGTTCGCCTCTGAATTTTAAGTTATCCTTAGATACCTTTCTGTAAATAATAATTCCCAGTACCAACATGATGATGTACGGAAAACCCATTAAATAAAGTATTCCGTTATTTAATCCTTCACCTTGATTGGCTTCATTACTTTCAACTACGGCACGGCACATAGAACATTGAGCCTCCGCGCAAGGTGAAGCGATAAAAAGTAATGCGATGAATAAACTAAAAACTAAAAGACTCTTTTTCATTATATCAATAATAAGGTGCTAAAAATAAATACACCAAAACACCCGTAAAGGTTACATAACCCCAAACCGGGTAGGTGAATCTTACGAGTTTCTTGTGTTTTTGTATTGCGCCTATGTAGCCTCTGTAGTAAGCCAATAATATGAAGGGCAATGACACGCCGGCAAGAATAATATGGCTGATTAAAATAAAATAAAACACAGCTTTGTACTCGCCACCATAAGATGTGTCTCCTGAAAAATAATGATTGGTGACATAAGAAAGTAAGAATACTACACTCAAAACGATAGCCGCAGTATTAAGCTTTTTGTGCAGCTCGATTTTACCGCTTTTAACGGCAAATAATGAAATAATCAACAGCACAAAGCAGGTGCCGTTAATGGTGGCGTTGAAGGGTGACAGATACTCTACAAACGCCGGAGCACTCTCGGCGCCGGGTAACTCATGTAAAATGATGACTAATGCATAAACAATGGCAGTGAAAATCCATATACCCCAAATAATAGTCTTATTTTCTTTCATCTTGATTTGTATCCTTTACGGGTCTGTAATTTTTAAATCTTAAAGCTTTAACTGCTTCTCTTACTTCTTTTGTGTCAACGTACTGTATGCCGTCAAAATAACCTCTAATGTGATTTTCTTGGTCAAGTAATGTTATGACATACAATGGGTTTTGTTCGACTTTGCTTTGTTCATTTATTTTTAAACCGGCAACGGCATCGTCATTTGAAAGTACAGCCAACCATGTGTCACTTGAAACGGAATACGTTCTTTTGAGTTCGGCAAGTGCAGAATCAGAAGGCTGTCGCGAAAAAACGCTGATGAGTAGTACATCAGGTTTATCATTAAATCGATCGTGAAGGTTTTGCATTTGCTCCATTACTCGAAAGCTCTCGGGAGTAAAGTCAATTAAACTCACAATTTTCACGGTATTTTCTTTGAATTGTTTTCCGAGGGTAGGGGAAGACCCAAGAACTTCAGAGTTATTAATTACTTCAACACGGTGAAATATGGTGTCTCCATCATCATTTACACCCGTAGGAGCATAATAAGGCAGCCCCACAATATCATGATTGCTTCCTGAAAGTATCACATAGAAAAGTGATGGAAAAACCAGAATCATGAACAGTATTAAACCTTGTTTTACTCCTTTACTCATAGCACAAAAAAAAACGGGAATTACAAATGAGTGCAATTCCCGATTAAACGAATTTATCTATTACATTGTTCAGCGTAAAACTACGCTGCCGCCTCAATAAGTAGGATGAACAGCAAGTACATGATGAACAAGGCGTAAGGCGCCAAAATAATCCACTTAAGAGATTTTCTTTCATCTCCTAAGTGCATGAAAATTAACACGATGTAACCGGCCTTTACCATCGTAAGTGCCACATAAGCCAATTTAACGCTTTGCCATAATGCGGGATTGTTACCAATGGCGGTTT
>PXEK01000029.1 GCA_003564735.1 Cryomorphaceae bacterium | reverse complement strand
CTTTTGTTTAATACGCTCCATAATATTGCTCGCAGGCTCATGATATAGTTGTTTTGCAAGTTGTTGCGTTATTGTAGAGGCTCCGCCTTTTTTACCTAAGAAAATAATGGCTCGCACAGTCCCCTTTAAGTCAATGCCTGAATGTTGGTGGAAACGCTCGTCTTCGGTTGCAATTAAGGCTTCTGGTAAATAAGCGGGTAGTTCATCAAATGAGGCGTGGGTTCTGTTTTCTCTAAAGTACTTACCCAAGAGTTTACCGTCACTCGATATAATCTCTGTGGCAAGAAAGGTGTCCGGGTTTTCCAGTTCTTCAAATGAGGGCAGTTCCCAAAGCTTATTTTGACTCAATAGAAAAATGAAACTTCCTACTGCAATCACTCCTGAAAAATAGATGAGCCAAAACCACAAAATGAATATTCCGTAGCGTCTTTTATTCTCTTTTTCTTTTTGTTTTTCGGTTGTCATACAGCTCGTTGAATGCGTAAGCCAATATTTTTTATTTCGCTCAGTGTATCGTCACGCATACCGTGCCGAACATTGATTTTGTAATCACCCGCTGCCGGGAATACCATATCTTTTTTAATGATAATCGCGGTGTTTACATATCCGGGACCTGTTGAGCCCACCCACCTGCCGTCAGGGTAGGCGAGTGGGCATTCAATAGTATCCGTATATGTTTTACCGTTGGGATACCTGAAGTCAACAAACAACCATAAGTTGCTGTACTCATAGGTTTTTCCCGTTCGCAAATTAATCACTACATCATGCAAATTCACCGTATCTTCAATTTGAGATTCGAAATGTATTTCTTTTTCAAACGGCCAAGTTGCTTCATTTATTTCGACGGTTTGATTAAAAATACCCGTATTATCGCAGCCGGTTAGAAATAATAAAACGGGAACTATTGCAAAAAGGAGTTTGGGGTAGTTCATACTTTACTTTTTTTGATGCTGTTCTCGCTTTTTGTTTGTGGATTTATTATCTCCTCTATTTCTCCCCTTATTTCTTTGTGAAGAGCCTTTTCTAGAATCTCCTTTTTTCATTCGGGGTGAGCCTCCTTTTTTGTTGTTTCTTGATTTATTTCTGTTGCCTCTACCTTTTCGTTTTGACTTTTTTGAATGATCAAAACGAGTAAGACTATCTTGGCCTACAACATTTTCATAGGTTTTACTTTCTTCTGTCGGACTCAAATCAATTTGATAAGAGCTCAAGTCGTCAGGTTTTTTACCGTCACTATTCAGTTTCAGTATTTCATTGACCCTATCGGTTGTTAAGCAGTAAAATTTACTCGGGTCATCGGGATAGCTGTACCACATTCTGCCTTGAAAAATATCGCTTTTTTGGTGGAATGCGATTCCTTTTTGGGTTTTGAGTTTTTTATTTTTATCGGGAAAATCTTTGAGTGCATCCAGATAAGAATCAAGCTCATAGTTCAAACAGCATTTTAACTTTCCACATTGGCCGGCAAGCTTTGACGGATTAATGGAAAGTTGCTGATAGCGTGCCGCTGAGGTGGAAACACTTCTAAAATCGGTAAGCCAAGTGGAGCAACAAAGTTCCCGACCGCAAGAACCGATACCGCCGAGTCGACCCGCCTCTTGCCTTGCTCCAATTTGACGCATCTCAACCCTCAATTTGAACTCATCGGCGTAACGCCTTATTAGTTCCCTAAAGTCAACTCGGTCATCAGCAGTGTAGTAAAAAGTAGCTTTCTTGTGGTCTGCCCGATACTCAACATCGCTAATCTTCATTTGAAGCTTTAAACTATTTGCAATACTTCGAGCTTTTATTTTAACTGTTTCCTCATTACGTCTCCCTTCTTGCCATTTGTCCAACTCATCTTGATTGGGAAGACGAAGTATTTTTTGTATATCGTGGCGGTCACCCCGTACATTTTTCTTTTGCATTTGAACTTTAACGAGCTCACCTGTCAGGCTCACCACCCCGATGTCATAGCCTGTACCCGATTCTACTACTACGGTTTGGCCTTTGTAAACGTGAATTTTATCGGGGTTGTAGTAGTAACCTTTACGTGTGTTTTTAAACTGAACCTCTACCGGGCCGCTATCTCGATCCGGTAAGTTCATTCCCGACAACCAGTCGAAAACGGTGAGCTTGCCGCAGCTTCCTGAACTGCATGAACCATTACTCCCGCATCCTGCCGGTTTATCTCCAGTGCCGCTGCCACAATTTCCACATGCCATTTATTTGAATATATTTTGGTCGCTCCACCTCGAAAGGCTGCGTATCGTTTTATTAAATAGTTACTTAAAAATAAGTTTGATAGTTGGTTTTGGGTGATAAACAACCCGACTCAATCAGTGCCAAAGGTAATTGTTTTCGTACTATGCGCAAAATCGTTGGGAGGTGGTTTTTTTATTTCTTCATTTCAATGATTTCCTTACCCGCAGGTATAAAAACGCGATCGTCTTTCTCGGGTTTTACTAAAGCCGATCCCGCAAAGCTGCTAAACGCCGGGAGAATGGCTTGGTCTTTCTTAAATATAAAACATGGTAGGGTAAGTTTATTTTTTACTTTTCCTTTGAGTTTTACCGCAGGGTGAATATGTCCGCAAATATTGTAATATGTAGATCCGGGCTGCGGCTCATGCGTGAATAGAAACGGGGGTTGAATCATGGTTTGGTGGGTTTTTATATTGAGCCCGGCATAAGCTGAAGGGGGTAAGATATCGTGATTACCCGTAATGAGGGTAAAACGCAAATGAGGTAAAGTCTTAATAAAAACACCAAACTCTTGCCACTCATTGTTGAGGCTGCTGTGGAATAAGTCGCCAAGAAAAATCACATTTTCCGGCCGGTAATTTTTGATGACTCTTTCGAGACGATTCAAGTTTTCTAATCTCGATTTCGGCGGCACGGGAATTCCATTTTTTCGAAAATGACTTACCTTTCCTAAATGAAGATCTGCCAATAACAAGCACTTGCTTCGTGGTATGTAAATACATTTATCCGCTAACAATTCAATTTGTTCGTTTTCAACTTCAATCAGCATGTCCTTAATCGGTGATTACCGCTTTTAAGCTCAAATCGAGACTCACGGCTGAGTGAGTAAGGGCACCCACCGAGATGTAATCTACGCCGCAACGGGCATACCCGGCAATGGTGTCGAGGGTTATGCCCCCGCTTGATTCTGTCTCGTACTTACCGTTGATAAGTTTTATCGCATCACGCGTTTGGTCATGAGTAAAGTTATCAAGCATAATGCGTTGCACTTGTCCCGTTTCAAGTACTTGTTCCACTTCATTTAAACTACGGGTTTCCACTTCAACTTGAAGGTTAAGGCCGTTTTTACTTAGGTAATCCCGAGTTGTCAAAATAGCTTGACGAATACCTCCTGCGTAATCTATGTGGTTGTCTTTGAGCATGATGTAATCGTACAGGCCAAAACGGTGATTGTGTCCGCCGCCTATTTTTACGGCTTGTTTCTCGAAAAATCTTATGCCCGGTGTTGTTTTGCGGGTTTCCAAAACTTTGGTTTGAGTTCCTTGACAGGCTTG
>PXEK01000065.1 GCA_003564735.1 Cryomorphaceae bacterium | reverse complement strand
TTCCTTCCTCAGCCTCGGTGGGATCGGTAGCTCCAATGAGTTTGCGGAAATCAGCTACCGCATTATCTTTTTCCAACAAAGCCGCAACAATGGGGCCTGAACTCATGTAGCTTACTAAGTCTGCGTAAAACGGACGCTCTTTATGCACGGCATAAAACTCCCCGGCGGTTTCACTGTTCAAATGAGTAAGTTTCATAGCCTTAATACTGAAACCGGCCTCAGTAATTTTAGCTAAAATTCCTCCAATGTGTCCCGCTGCAACCGCCTCGGGTTTAATCATGGTAAATGTTGTTTTTCCCGACATATTTAATCGTTATTTTTAAATTCGAAATTTGGTGCAAAAGTAACATTATTCCGGGTAATACTCGTTACTTTGCATCACATCATGGAAGGCTTGAAACTTGTCATATTTCCCATTAAATAAATGCGTTTTGATCAATACAGATTATATCGAACTTAAAAGTGAACTTACATCCCAAGCTCGAATTGTAATTACCGCCCATAAATCACCCGACGGAGATGCCGTTGGTTCATCTTTGGGGTTATACCACATGTTAAGATTTGCGGGGATTCGGGATGTTCGGGTTGTTCTTCCTGACTCAGTGCCTCAATATTTGGATTGGATGCCCGGCTCAAATGAAATTATCACACACGAAAATAATGCTGTAGAGGCAGAAAGGTTCTTAAGTGAGGCAGATGTTATTTTTTGTTTGGATTACAGTGCACTTTCAAGATCAGGTGCATTGAAAAAAACTATCCAAGCAAGTAAAGCCACCATAGTAAACATTGATCACCACCAAGAACCTGAAGACTTTGCCAATTATGCCATCGTAGATACACAAGCTTCGTCTACTGCCGAGTTGGTTTACGACTTTTTGCAACGTTTGGATTTGGGTGTTGAACTACCACCTTCCGCCGGTACTTGTTTGTACACGGGAATCGTAACCGATACGGGTAGTTTCAAATATAGCTCTACCCGCCCGCGCACGTTGGAAATTGCTGCTCGACTTATGGATTCAGGTGTGAAGCCCGCAGAGATATATGACAAATCCTTTGACAACAATAAACTTAGCAAACTCAAACTTCAAGGTTACGTGCTCAGTGAAAAACTTGAAATTTGGTCTGATTATAACACTGCTGTTATCAATCTAACCAAAGATGAATTGGATAAATTTGACTACGAGAAAGGGGATACAGAAGGTTTGGTGAATTACGGTTTGAGTGTGAGTGGAATTGTACTTTCGGTTTTCATTAAACAAAGTGATGAAGGATATTTTAAAATGTCATTCAGATCCAAAGGCAAGGTAAATGTGAATACCATTGCACGCAGTTATTTTGAGGGCGGCGGGCATATCAATGCCGCCGGTGGCAGAAGTAATTTACCGCTCGAGGAAACACTGCGGAAGCTTAAAAATATATTACCGCTTTATGAAAAGGAATTGCACGGCGCATTTTAATCTTTCGTTACTATCAGCTTTTTTGTTGTTAATCACGGCAACCTCCTGCCAAGAGGTCGGAAATCAAGAAAACCGGGAAAAAACCGGCCAAAAGCATTACACTAAAGAAGAGTTAATGCGTATCAACAATGCCCGCAAACAAGCTGAGGAGAGACGTATCAATAAGTACATTCAGCGTTCGGGGCTGCCTTTCAAACGCACCAATACCGGGCTTCGATATCATATTTATGAAACTTCACAGGAAGATGTACCCACAGCAAATGATGGACAAATAGCCGCCATAGATTTTGCCGTAGTGGTATTGAACGGCGATACGGTTTATCGCTCGAAGCCGGGCAGACCCGCAGAGTTTTTAATAGGTAAAGATCATGTGGAAAGTGGATTGCATGAAGGTATTACCTACTTGAAACCGGGTGAAAAGGCATTACTTGTATTACCTCCTCACTTGGCTCACGGGTTGGCGGGCGATTTAAAAAAAATACCCATGAATGCCACAATCATCTATGACCTGCATTTGCGAGAAGTAAGATAGTTTGACTTCGGTTTTATTTACAGGGTAAATCCTAAAAGGAGTATAGCTGCCGCCGCACAAAAAACACCCAAAATATTCCTTTTATTGAGTTTTTCCTTGAAAAAGAGCACCGATACAAATACCGAACCTAAAACAATTGAAACGTTATTCACAGGAAAAAAAGACGCTTCATCCAAAACTTTAGAGTTGAGCGCTTTGAGTACAAAAAAGATGGTAGCAAAATTCACTACTCCCAGAATAATGCCCGCCTTTATCGACTTTGCCGAAATACGTTTCTTTTTAATGAATAATACCAAAGCCCCAATTAATCCGGCGGTGAAAAAAGTAAAGGTTGAAAAAGCTCCTTCCAAACCGGTTACCATTTTCAATGCGGCGAAACTGAGTAGCGTGTCTATAATTCCGCTGCCAATAAATACTGCCAATGGTAAAATGTTGATGAGTTTTTTTGTTGAAGCATCGCTCTTCACGTTAGTTAAATACAATCCCGCCAGTGCCAGTATTACACCTGTAACTTTAAGCGGCGTTAAGGGAGTGCCGTATAAAATCACAGCCGCTACAACGGGCATCACAACAGCCATTTTATTTGCCACACTCCCTACTGAAATACCGTATTCTTGTGTGGTTTTGAGCATGAGGTAAAATATACCTATAAACAACGACCCCATCAAAAACGAAACACCCACGCGGTCTATTGATAAAGCGTATTCTTTGATATCGCCCGAGAAAAAAAGTAAGCCTACCATACCCGCAGTGAAATAATTGATCACAACGGCATGAAAGTTATTGATTTCAAAGTTTTTCATTTGTCTGAAAACCACAAACAACAAAACTGATGAAGCTATGGAAAACAGTAAAAAAATCAAGGTGCAATACAATTATTCGGGTGAATAAAACGGCTGATTGAATCTCGTGAAAGTATCTTTGTGCTACATGGGCTAAATTGAAAATGAGGAGCTTTTACTCCGGTTTCAATTTCTTGCAGTCCCGTGTAAACATAGGCTTCATCCCAAAGTTCGGCATCAATGAAGCTTTGAAGAAGAGTGGTTCCGCCTTCAATAAAAACTGAAGATATTCCTCGGGAGAACAACTCTTTCAAGTAGTTTTCGGGAGTCCTCTTTTCCTTCTTCAAAGTGATGTAAGTGACATTTTGTGAGCTCTCTTTTTCCTCACACGTAAATACAATACATGATTGTGTAGGCTTAAAAATGTTGAGGTTTTCGGGGAGTTGTAATTCCTTGTCAAAAGTGACTCTCACAGGGTGATTTCTGTCCCATAAATTAGCCAAAAGTCTTGGGTTATCCAAGTGCGCCGTTCGGTAACCCACCATAATAGCATCATGCGCAGCTCTTAATTTGTGCGTGAAAACAGCCGTATCTTTACCCGTGATTTTTTGTGGTTTTTGGTCAGAACCGAATTCTCTTTCAACATCTATAAAACCGTTTTTGGTTTGAGCCCATTTGAGCATAACATAGGGACGTTTTTTCACGTGATTTGTAATAAACACCGGGTTGAGCTTACGACATTCGGCATTCAAAATGCCGGTATGCCCCTCCACACCGTTT
>PXEK01000191.1 GCA_003564735.1 Cryomorphaceae bacterium | reverse complement strand
GGTTGGCATCACTAAATACGGCGTCATAGGAGCCGACGAGGGCATCATCATGAACAGCAAGACCCGGAACGGGAGAGCTCCAAACATTAAACGCAGTATTAGATATTTTACCCTCACGTTCAATGATATAAGTGCCGGTTCCGGTATTGTTATCCGCAGCGCCGCGTTGAATGATGGCTCCGTTGTTTTCAACGGTTATGGTTCCGTTGTTGGTTATTTCGCAGTAAGAAACAAGTGTACCTGTGGGTTTAACTATTAATTCCGAGCCGGCCTCAACTACCAAATTACTTACGGAATGTGCAGCATCAAGCTCAGGGTAAACAGTTGCAGATTGCGGTATTACAACCTCGTTATTCATAGAAGGGACGGAAGATCCAGACCAATTTCCGGCATCATTCCAGTTTGTATTTGTTCCAATCCAACTCACAGTCGCTATTGCTGTTGGCTGCTCCGCACCGACATTTATAAATTCCTCGGGTTTGTTTTGGTTAATGTACTCGGTAAGAATTCTACCGTCGCTTTTAGTTGTGTTGTTAACTCTTAACTCATCAATTAAACCTTCGAAATACCTTGATGTTCCATTTTCGTTTCCAATAACAACCGGACTGCTTTGAGTAGAAATTGAGGAATAACTTTCAGTATCCTTAAGCTCACCGTTTGCATAAATTTTAAGCTCGTTGCTCCCGGCGGTAAGCGTAAGGTAAACCCATGTCTTTACTTCAGAGTTTTCGGGGTCGGTAACGGTTCTAGTACTTGGTGATATTCTGGCCTGCCACTTACTATCCCAATGTACCAACCAAAAATTTCGATTTGTATGGCCGCCTGACTGCTTATTTAGTATTACTTGGATGTTACTTATACCGGATGTTCGGCCTTCTAACCAAACCCAGGCAGAAATTGAATAACTTGTTGGTAAGTTGAACGCCGAATTAAAAGGAACTTCAATAAAATCACCTGAAAATTTTTGAGCCGCTCCAATTTTACCTGTATCAACTTTAACAGGAACTCGGGAACTATTTCCGGCACCGCCTCTACCTCCAAAGTTATTAGAAGTTGCATCGCTATACTCTCCCGAAGTGCCGTTTCCTGATTCGCTCAAATGATAAACTCCAACGTAATCAGATGACCACGTAGAAGCCGAACTTGTCGACGTATTTTGTGAAGAATTTCCATACCAAACTTTAAAATTATAAGCTTGATTGGGTGTTAAAACAGGAATCTTTACCCAAGCTAACACTTCACCGGTAACGGGATTGTAAGAATCAAGTTCGTGATTAAGGACAACATCGTTGTCATCTGAAAAAACAATATCATGTCCCGCGCCGTTTTGCACATTACCACCATTGGAGGCGTCTCTCAATTCTGTTTCATGCAGTTTTACCAATACCGGGAAATTACTCAAAGGGCTGCTCCCCTTTATTGAATCTCCGTAAATTGTGATGCTCCTATTGTAATCATATTCACACAAATTCTGCGAAAGCATTGTGTTTGAAATCAATACAAACACTAAAAAAACAACCGCTTTATTTATTCTCATTTCTACATAATTTTTTTGTTGGACGATGCTTGAATAGCTAACACCGGGCATTGTCGATTTCTTTGATAACTTTTGTTTCCACATTACCCAGAAAGCTCACCAAAAACTTTAATCGGCAAATTTACTTAAGATGCAAATATTATATGGCAAAAAAGACAAACAAAAGTATGAGAAGAGCTCAGTCGGTATTAACTGCAATTACATGTCACAACATACATTTCCCCCTATCTTTTACCTGCGCTAATGTTAAGTAAACTAACGCGTCAAAGCCACCTTACTCACTCTTGCACGACCGTTTTCGTCAACACTCCTCACAAAGTAAATACCCGAGCTTAATCCGGAGGTATTTAACAGTATGCGACGGTTTGATTGTGCACGTTGCTCGGTAATTAATCGACCGCTTGCATCAATGAGTGAGGCGCTTTTTAATTCAACGCCTTCTGATGCTACCACTATGTCGGTTTGTCGTGACCACACTTTTACGCTTACCGGGTTTTGACTCTCGCCAACTCCTACAGCTTCTTTGGGTTTGTCGGCGTCTGTTAGTCCTTCGCTTGAGCTTGTCAGGTTGTTTTTTAACTTGAGGTAAAAGCGATTATGATATTTCCCTGCGCTATCCAACTGCGGGGTGTATTCTCCGCCTTTGGTCAGTTCGGTTTCCGTATTTGTAAATTCATCTACCAAGAAAACTTGGTGGTTGTCGGGTATCAATTCGCTGCGATTGATTTTAAACTGAACGGTATTTGCATGAGCTGTTTGAAGTACCAACGGTATAATGCGAGTTTCATTAATGCCGAGCGGAGATTCGGCATATATCGCCATTTCTTCGCCGGAAGATAGTTGGGCGGCTATGTTTAAGTCTTGCTGACCGTAATATTTGGGTGCATCGTACAGTTTATCAAAACCGCTTGTTGCCTCGGGAATTAGTCCCACCAAGACTTCGCTGTATCGAGAGCTGTCAGTCACAGAGAGCCACAGACGGGAATTTTGGTTCTGACCAAGATTATTGCCCGACCTGAATTCATCATTTTCACCGTCGCGCATGGCGTTAGTGAAGGTGATTGTGCCCGTGCCCTGCACAAAAAAGCCTTGTGCCGAGGCGATATTGCCTTTGGTAATGGTGTTGCTCCCGCCGCCGGTTGATGTGGCTCCCGTTAGGTTTTGCGCAATAAAATCAGTTGTGTCAAAACTTCCCGTGCCTGCATCATCCCAAATGTAAACGGCGCCGGTTATTAATGCAGAACTGTTTTGATTTAAAAAACCTTCAATGCTGATAGCGCTCGGATAGGGATTCCCGATAAGGTTCCAGTCGTCTTGGGTCCAATTGACATTAGATGAGCCGGGGTTGATGCCCGATTGGAGGTTTTTGGTAATATCTCCGTTGTGTATCGCATTACCTTCAAAAGTGCGTGTGCTTCCCGGAGCACCCGGAACAAAATAACCGCGAGCGGTAGTTAAAATGCCGTCAGCTCCCGATATTAAAAAGTTAGGTGAAAAGTTTACGGGGGTGGTATCACAAATAGTAGAATAGTTTGGAGCAAAATCATGACTCCAATTTTGTTTGCTCGCATCAAAAACAAAAATATCACAGGGGTTGGCATCACTGAACACGCCGTTATCGTGAACTTGCAAACCGGAAACGGGCGAACTCCAAGCGTTGAACGATGTACCTGAGGTTTTTCCGTCTCTCTCGATTTTATATGTGCCGCTGCCGGTGTTATTATCTGCCGAGCCGCGCTGAATCAGCGCGCCGTTATTTTCGACGGTGATGGTGCCGTTGTTGGTTATATGACAATAAACAGTGAGATTTCCTGTACTTTTAATCAAAAGTTCAGCGCCGGTTTGTATTTCAATTTGGCTCGCACTAAAGCCACCTGTAATTTCAGGATAAGTACCTAAACCCGTTGGCAGAATTACGGGGGTATTGTTTTGGGGTACAGCAGCCGAATCCCAGTTGGCCGTATTATTCCAATCGTTATCTGAAGCTCCGGTCCAAGTTAACCCTCCGAGTTCAATTTCATATTTAACGATAACAATACCC
>PXEK01000296.1 GCA_003564735.1 Cryomorphaceae bacterium | reverse complement strand
TTCGGTCTCCGTTACTTGAGTATCCCGCCGCGAAAGGTATCCCCGTACATCATGCTTCTATCCGTTATGAAACAGGCGAAAAAGATCCTCCTGCCTCAGAAAGTGTATGCTGGTATGGCGGACAGCATTTCGGAAAGCACACGCAAAAACTGGCTGAAAACCGGAACATTTATTGCACTATTTCATTTGGGGAAAAAAGCCAAATCAACAATGACCGGAAAGAGCTAACTAATGATTTGCATAAAGGGGTAAGTGAAATTTTTTCACCAATGGTCTGATTTATAACGTATTTCTTTCTTAACCATATGATAGGTCTAATTTTTTAAATTGCTCTAATTTCACTTTATCGTTCTTAAGTAGATTGCTTTTAATAAACTGAAAAAACTTGTGCTCTGGTACTAAGAGGGCATTTGGAATTTTGTTTGACAATCTATTTTTATCTTTATCGAAATTGTTCAGCTTCTCGTTAATAGAATCAATAACAGAATCGGGTTTATCATATTTCAGATTTTTGAAACTTGTGTAGGGGATTACTACGATATCAATATCGCTGTTTAATTTATACGAAGTTCCTGAAAACGCTCCAAGATAACCTAAGAGTTGATTTCTTTCCGTTACAGGTTCAACACAACCTTTACAGAAAAAAATAGTTTTTCCGTAAATGGGATTTGGAAGAGGTGAGTTTAGAACTTTAGAAAAATGCTCGTTTAAAGTCTGTAATGAAATTTTCTGTTTATTATCCATTAGCTGCTTATTTGATTTTAAGGTTCATATTTAACTTTTCAAATAAGATCAAAACTTCTAAGCCTTTAAAATTTTTGACTCAATTATCTTTAATTCCTTTAATACTTGGGCACCACAATTTTTGATACTTATTGATTTTGCATACTCTTCAATGTCACTTTCTATTGCCTCAATACTCACTTTTATAACCTCAAAAAAATCTGATAATGAAATTTTGTTTTTCATTAGTTCGAAAAGTTCTATTTGAATCTCATTTCTTTCCATTTCTAATGTATCTATTACATATGCCTCATCTTCGTCTAGAGTCTCATTTTCAAACCTCTCCAGTTGTTGGCTAATTTTCTCTATATGTAATCTAAAATCTTTAGCGAATTCTCTCTTTTCGGCGTGAGTACATTTTTTTATGGAATCTAAAATATTTTGATATTTCTGATTTGATTTCTCGATAGCTGCTTTCTGTTCATCGGTTAAGTTTTCCAGTAAGTTCTTTAATTTTTCAAATCTATTTGAATCCAAGTCTTGAAGGTCATTTTCAAATGTAACCGAATTGCTTTCCTCAATTCTATTATTTTGATTGTCATTGTTCTTTGGCTTTGGAAGTGTAAGTTGGAGGTCAGCACTTTCATTATTACACATTTCAATAAAATCTTTTTCAGATAGAATTTTTATTGGAATACCCATTCCAATCAATTTTTCTGCTTTCCGATGTTTAGAGCTTTTTTGGTAACCAGCAAGAAGTGACATATCCTGATCACCAACTACTAACAAAGTTGTTTTCTTTGATACACTAGTTTTTATATCACACCCTAAATCAGATGCAATTTTTGCGGCCTTTTTTCTAGGAAGAAATAGCGCCCCTGTAAAAACCAAGCTCTCGCCACTTAATGGGCCATCGGGGTTGCCATCTATTCCTTTCCCTAAACCTTCAAAACGTTTCCATCTTGTTGATTGTCGATTAGATTCAGAAAAAGAATTGGGGATAATATCAAACCAATCTTCAACTGTATAACCTGTTTTATCAATTGCACGAAGTACTATTTGGGCTGCTGCTTTAGCATCTTCGAGTGCGTCATGATGTTCAAAATCAATATCCAAATATTGAGCAATACTAGCTAACCCATAACCTTTATTTGCTAGGTTTTCCCATGAGTTTCTTGCAATTTTAACGGAATCCAGCCAGTAGGCTTCAATATTTTTTAGATCATACTCTGCACAAGCTCTATTAACTGCAATCTTATCAAATGGTGAATGATGAATAGTAATTCGCTCGCTTATTCTATTTTTTAATTCTGGGTATAAAGCATCAAACGTTGGTGCACCTTCAACATCACGTTCTTTAATCCCATGAATAGAAATATTGAACGGGTCAAAGTAAGCATCAGGGTTTACCAAAGTGCTCCATTGATCTACTATCTCTCCATTTTGAACTTCAACAATACCAATCTGGCATATACTTGAATAATCTGCATTCGCAGTCTCAACGTCTATGGCTATAAAGTCCATAAGGCAAATTAACTTTTCATCTAATAAGAAAAGTAACTTAGATAGGGATACTATTCAAATTATGAGAATCGATCCAGCTGCTTTGCCCAGTCAGCCAGTGTTTGCTGCGGACGTCCAAGCTCATCCCACGTACGTTCAGAAACAAACTTTTCGTCGTAGTTGTTGATGGCGACCAGGATATAATACTGAAAGTCCAGAGTTTTGGAGAACGGTTTCAGTATTTTAAATACCTGCATCGGCACGCGTGTTTTTTTCAGGTTTTTTGATGAACAGTTCTGGATAAAAAGGTCGATCGCTTCGTCCATATTCATCGGTTCAGGACCCTGAACGGCATATTCACGATCTTCATCATGTTGCTGCCGGAATGCTTCGCCCACCATACGTGCATAATCTTCGGTGCCGATCCACCAGCTTTTTGTGGTTTGCTCCCCGGCAAGCATTACCCGGCTTCCCCGAATTTGTAATTCCGCCAGGTTTTCGTAGAAATTGGACGGATAGAATATGGTAACCGGTATATCCGCTTCTCTTAGTATACGAACCGCCTCCCGTTTGTAATCAAAAACCCACCATCCGCTTTCTTCGTAATCTTTTACCAGTGATGATAAATATGCGATCCGTTTAATCCGTGCCTGCTTTGCTGCTTTTATGGCATTTTTGAGTCCTTCGATTTCCGTTCTGAAATCCGCATCTTTTTCATGCGGACCTGTGGAGAGATTCAGGTAGAGATAGTCCACATCACGAAATGCGGTAAGCAGACTGCCGGGATCGGAAAGGTCACCTTTCTGCAGGTGTACTTTTGAATTAAGCAGCTGTTGGCCCTTTAGCATGTTGCGCACAACGGCAGTTACCGAATACCCTTGTTGTACAAGCCGGTTAGTTACATGCTTCCCCAGCATGCCGGTGGCACCTACAACAGCTACCTGACGTATTACTTTCATGATGTGAGCTTTTCCAGGTTATTAAGCAAATGGTGCAGATGTGATTCTATAGTATCATACGGGCGATATCCCCGAGCCATTACTCCAAACTCGTTGCCAACTTTCAGCATTAGCGTGGGAAAGCCGGTTGCCCCGGCTTTTTGGCACCATGAGAACTCACTTTCTGCTTCTTTAGCAGACCAATCATCGTTATAGAGTTCAAGGAAGCTGTTGCACTCTATTCCAAGTTCTTCAGTAATCTGCAGATAGCTGTCCGTTTCGTTCAGGCTTATACCTTCATTAAAAAGGGCGCGTTGCATAGCGCCGGCAAACGGTACTGCTTTATCCAAAGCCAGCTTGTTTACGGTTACTTGTGCCCGGCAGGGCGGAAGCGAGTCGTAGATGTAGCTGCCCTCTTCGG
>PXEK01000113.1 GCA_003564735.1 Cryomorphaceae bacterium | reverse complement strand
CCAAATCTTTAACCAAACTCTGCGTCATTTCTCTACCGTAAGGCGTCACCCTGCGCGTACCCACCACAGATACCATTTTCTCTGTATTCAAATCCATCAGTCCCTTGCCAAACAAAACCAAAGGAGCAAAAGGTGAACGCTTTAAGCGGCGAGGATAGTGCGTATCTTGAATACAAAACACCTCAATACCGTGTTTAGTAATAAAATTAAGTTCCTTCTCAGCTCTTTTGAGTGAGGCATTATCTTTCAAAGGGACAATCACCCGCGGGGTAACTCCGGGCAACTTTTCCAGTTCCTTTTCGGGAGCCTTAAAAACCGCTTGTGCACTGCCGTACTCTTCCAACAAAAACTTACCCACCGCAGGACCTACGCCCGGCGTAATGCTAAGCGCTATTTGATACTGTAAATCATCATTCGTAGTCAAATCCAAAAAATTTGTGCTAAAGTAAAAATGAATTTCCAACCTCAATCACGAAAATCAATTAAAAAACAGGTTGGGCTCGAAATCAAAAAACACTACTTTCGCAACGTAAAGCAAACTGCAAAGTGAAAAACGTAGAATCCTACATAACCCAACTGTTATACACTCACGATTGTGTGATTGTGCCCGATTTAGGTGGCTTTTTTACGGTCAGAACCGATGCCAAGCACGATGCAAACACCCATAGATTTAAAGCGCCGGGGAAACGCCCCGCCTTTAATCCGGCGCTACAACACAACGACGGACTACTCATCGGGAACATTGCCCGCGAAGCCGATTGTTCATACGAGGAAGCCAAGGAGCACGTCAATTCATTTATCGGAGTAGTGAAAAACGCACTCTCTTCGGGGGAGGGAGTTTCTTTGAGCGGATTGGGCACCCTCACTCAAAACACCGATAACAAACCCGTTTTTACTCCCGACGAAAGCGTAAACTACGATACGGATACTTTTGCATTGGAATCATTTCATGCATTACCCGTAGAAAAAGAAAATTCAGTTACGGCCGCTATTCCCGTAAAACCTCCTGTTTTAGAGTCTGAAAAAAAACTCTCCCAAACTCACCCCCCCGAACAAGCGCCTAAAAAAGTAAAAAAAGAACAAAAGAGTTACCGACTTGCCGCCGCAGCCGTCGCACTTTTAATCATCGCGGGCGGTTATCTCGGATGGGTGATTTCATCAACAGGTTTAATTAGACCCAATAGTAATTTTGAGGTTGCCGATTTAAACCCGTTCCACGAAAAAGTTTGTGATTTGTACGAACCCCGCAAAAGCGTTCCGCTGTTTTTACAGAGTGAATGGAAACTTGACCAACACCCATTAACGCTTCACAAACAATACGGTAAACTGGAATTAACCCATAACGAGGGCTTTATTCCCGTCAAACTTCCGCACAAGAAAAGTACCACAAAACCTGTCGATGCCCGCTTTCACGTTATTGCCGGCGCTTTTAAATCAAAACAAAACGCCGAGGCTTTCATCAGGCTCGTAAATCAAAAAGGATTTAACGGACTTATACTTGATCGAAACAACAGCCTTTACAGAGTTTCTGCCACACAAAAATCTTCTCGAAGTGAGGCAAACAAGGCATTGCGCGAAATTAGAAGCACCATCAACAAAGAGGCTTGGGTACTGACCAAATAATTGAACATAGATAGAATTTGAGGATTCTGATTAACTGAGAACCTCAAGGAATTACCGGCTCATTCGAAAAAACCTCACTTGAACAAATCCTTTTTCTCTGAACCTTCAAGGTGTTAACCTATCAGATTTTAAGGCAAATCTTGCCGTGATTTCCACTACCTTTGCACTATTAAATCAAGGCTCACACACATTTCAAATGGAATACAACAGCGAACTAGTCAAAAGTTTAGAGAAAAAACAGCAAAATTACTGGCGCGAAAAAGGCATTTACGCAACTAAAAATCATGACGAGCGCCCGCCTTTTTACGTTTTGAGCATGTTCCCCTATCCTTCAGGAGCGGGCTTACATGTAGGCCATCCACTGGGGTATATCGCCGCCGATATTTTTGCTCGTTACAAACGATTGAACGGCTACAATGTATTACACCCCATGGGCTTTGACTCTTTTGGTTTGCCCGCGGAACAGTATGCTATTGAAACGGGACAACACCCCGCTAAAACCACTGAAAAAAATATTGCGGTTTACAAGGAACAGTTGGGAAGACTGGGGTTTTCATTCGACCCCGAACGAGAAGTGAGAACCAGCGACCCCGAGTACTACAAATGGACGCAATGGATTTTCTTAAAAATTTTCAACTCGTGGTTCAATGAAAAATCCAAAAAAGCAGAACCTATCGATTCCCTCATAGCTGAGTTTGAAAAAGAAGGCAATGAAAATGTGAGGGCGGCCACGGGCGAAAAACCCGTGAAGTTTACGGCTGAAGAGTGGAACGCTATGCCTGAGGATGAAAAGCTACGCCGACTTCTACCTTACCGATTAGCTTACTTGTCTGAAGCGGAGGTAAATTGGTGCGCACAATTAGGAACGGTCCTAGCCAACGATGAAGTAAAAGACGGTTTTTCTGAAAGAGGAGGATACCCCGTTGAAAAACGAAAAATGAAGCAGTGGTCGATGCAAATTAAGGCCTATGCAGACAGACTTTTAACGGGACTTGACGATCTTGACTGGCCCGATCCTATCAAGGAAGTGCAAAAAAACTGGATCGGGAAATCTAAGGGTGCTTCTATTTCATTTCAAGTGAAAGGTTCTGACCAAAATATTGAAGTTTTTTCAACTCGGCCCGATACTATTTACGGCGTTTCCTTCATGGTGCTGGCACCTGAACACCCCTTAGTTACGCACATCACTTCTAACAACCAAAAAGCTGCTGTTGACGATTACATTGCCGAAACAAAAAAGAAAAGTGAACGACAGCGTATGGCTGAAGTGGATGAAATTACCGGTGTTTTTACCGGCGGCTATTGCCTTCACCCACTCACGGGAGAGGACGTTCCCGTATGGATTGCCGATTACGTTTTAGCCGGCTACGGAACAGGGGCGGTGATGGCCGTACCTGCGGGTGACAATCGCGACTTGAAATTTGCTCGACATTTTAACCTTCCCGTTCCTCAAATATTTGAGGGTATCGATGTTAGTGACGAGGCTTGCACTGATAAAAATATTAAGCTCATTAACTCAGAGCACTTAAACGGACTTAAAGGAAAAAAGGCATTGAATGCCGCTATTGATAAACTCGTGGAAATTGGAGCCGGTAAGAGCAAAACCAACTTTAAGTTACGCGATGCGGTTTTTGGCAGGCAGCGTTACTGGGGAGAGCCTATCCCCGTTTATTACGAAAACGGAATACCCAAGCCCGTTAAAGAAAAACACTTGCCGCTTTTACTCCCCGAGGTTGACAAATACTTGCCCACAGAAAACGGTGAACCGCCTTTACGTCGCGCCGAAAAGTGGCATTATCACCCCGAAAAAGGAGTCGTAAACGAAAATAAAGGCTTCCCTTTAGAGCCGACAACAATGCCGGGCTGGGCAGGCTCAAGTTGGTATTATTTGCGTTATCAAGACCCGAAAAACAATTCGCGATTCGCAGGAGAAAAAGCTATTGCCTACTGGAAAAATATCGATTTTT
>PXEK01000083.1 GCA_003564735.1 Cryomorphaceae bacterium | reverse complement strand
TAATCTATGTCCGCCCGAGGAGGTAAAGGTGGTGATTTTGGGGCAAGACCCCTACCACGGTGAGGGGCAAGCCACCGGTTTGGCGTTTTCGGTTTATCCCGGAGTAAAAATGCCGCCTTCATTAAAAAATATCGTGAAGGAGGTAATAAACGATTGCGGAAGTACCGATTTATTCACCGGCGATCTCTCCGGCTGGGCGCAACAAGGTGTGCTGCTTCTCAATACGGTACTCACTGTTTCGCAAAGTTCACCGGCCTCACATCGCAAAATAGGGTGGGAGACGTTTACAGATTCGGTTCTGACCAAAATAAGTACCTTTAAACAACCCGTGGTATTTTTACTTTGGGGTAACGATGCAGCGAAAAAAGAGACTCTTTTGAATAACGAAAAACATAAAGTACTTAAAGCCAAACACCCCTCGCCTCTAAGTGCCAATCGCGGAGGCTGGTTTCATCAACATCATTTTTCTCGGGCGAATGAGTTTTTGAAACAGCATGGAATAAAACCGGTAAATTGGTAAAATAACCGAATTACAAGGCAACCTTGATTTATGTCACTTTTTCCTTCATAAGTAAGTCGTATTTTTGCCTAAACTAATTAATAAACATACCAAATGATTGATGTACTAAACAAAATTAAGGATGTTCACGCGAAAGGTTGCGTGACTTTAATTTTAAATACCCACAGAACTTCGCCCGATAATAATCAAGACCCGATTACGCTTAAAAATTTATTGAAAGAAGCTGAAGACGGGCTGCTTAAAGAATTTGATAAGCGCCAAGCCGGCCGTATTTTCGATAATTTGAACGAAGCGGCGGGGCAAGTAGATCACGCTCACAACATGGAGAGTTTGCTTGTTTTTGCCAACGAAAACGTGAAAGATTTTGTGCGTTTACCTATTGAGGTCGAAAACAGGGTGATCATCGATGATAACTTCGCTACGCGTGACATCATTAGAGCACTTCACGAGCAAAAGAATTATTACGCTTTGGTGATTAGTCGTAAAAATGCACGCTTGATTGAGGCCTTTAATGATAAGTTGGTACGTGAGTTTAAGAATGATGAATTCCCTTATGAAAATGAGGTACATTACTCTACCGATAAACATCAGTTGAGTACGAATAAAGGCACTGATAATCAATATGAGGAGTTCTTTAATCGTGTAGATAAGGAGTTCCAAAAAACAATTGGCGATAGAAGGCTTCCCGTAGTGGTAGTAACCGAAGAACGCAATTTCCATCATTACAAAAAGGTGTGCGATAACCCCGAACAAATTGCCGGTCACGTGAACATGAATCGCGATGATGAAAAAGCGGAAGATATTGTGCGAGCCGCATGGAAAGTAGCTGAAGAGGTGGTGGAAGAAAAAAATAACAAGCGAGTTAATGAGCTCAAGGAGGCCGTGAACAGCGGTAATTTTTTGAGTGACTTTAATGACATTTGGAAAGCGGTGAATGAAGGTCGCGGTGAAACGTTGTTCGTGCAAAAAGGGCTTTTTCAACCCGCTAAAATCACATCCAACGGCATCGAGCTGAGTGATGATGCCTCAAAACGAGATGAAAATGTGGTTGACGATATTGTCGATGAAATGATTGAACGAAATATTGCCAAAGGTGGAGATACCGTTTTTGTAAACGGTGACGATTTAAGCACCTTCAACGGTTTGGCTCTTAAAACGCGATACTAATCGTATAATAACTTTAAGATGAGGGTCGTTCGTGAGATTTCGAACGACCTTTTTTTTGGTCAGAACCTTAAAAATGCTCTGCACAATACCCTCTTGCAGAGTAGGGAGCAGGCGGGGGATATTTGAAAACAAACCGGAAAAAGCACAAGAAAAATGGTTTTGTAATACCTTTGGCACAATATTTCGATACCTGAAAACAAATCAAATCAATATGAGAATAGCAGCAGTTATGATGCTGGCATTTATTACTGTTTTTGCCGGCTGTAAGTCAAGTCCTTTTGGTGAACGCGTTCGCGGACCTTTTGAGGGGAGTAAATACGAATCAAACCGGCGGTTTTATCGCGCTGTGGGCCAAGGGCAGAGTCGTCAAGAGCGTATTGCCCTGCAACGCGCGCAAGTGAGAGCACGTGCCGAGTTGGCCGCACAAGCCGATAGCCGAATCAAGGAATTGGCCGATGATTACATCTCTGAAACCACGTATGAGAATAAGGCTGAAATTACCGGTAAGTTTCAGAGTTTAACGCGTGCCATTACCGATACGCAAATTGGTGAGTTGCGCAAAATAGGCGAAAGAAAATATGTAAATGAGGCAGGTGAACATACGGCATTTGTGGCGTATGAGATCAGACGCAAGGATTTATACGAGTTTTTACAAAGGCAAGCCAAACTCAATCCTTCTCTTTCGCCTGAAGAGCTGAGGTTGATCAATGAAATGCTCGATTTTCAAGTGAAAAGATTAGAAGACGGACAATAAACCGTCCCCTTCAAACTTTGGTTTAAAGGCATAGTCGTGTGGCGACTGTTCCCAATTCCCTTATGGAAAGAAGATTTTACAAAATCCCCGACGCATTCCGTCGGGGATTTTTTATGTCCTCGTTTTTACTCCCAACCAAAGTGTTGTTTAGCCATATCGCTTACATCTTCACCTATGGCCAAGGAAGCGGTGGCGGCCGGTGAGGGCGCGTTGAGTACGTGAATGCTGCGTTCATTATACACAATCCTGAAGTCGTCTTTTGTGTCGCCGTCTTGCTTGAGTAAAAGCGCACGCACTCCGCTGCGACCGGGCTTGATGTCTGTAGAACTTAAATCGGGAATAAGGCGCTGAAGGGTTTTTAGAAACAGCTTTTTGGAAAATGCACGGCGGTATTCGTTCACTCCAAACTTCATGTTTTTAAAAAACAAACTCCACGTACCTCGGTAGGTAAGTGCGTCTGCCGAGTCCCGCCAATCAAAATCGGTTTTGCCGTACCCCTCGCGCTTAAACGTGAACACAGCATTTGGACCGCACTCTACCTCACCGTTGGTCATTCGGGTGAAATGCACCCCCAAAAACGGGAAGTCCGGATTGGGAACGGGGTAAATGAGGTTGTTCACTTTGTGTTTGGCCTCTTCGGTGAGTTCGTAGTAATCTCCCCTGAAGCCCACTACTTTTTCTTTCAGGTCAATCCCGTCTTTTTTGGCTAACCTGTCGGCTTGTAAACCGCTGCAAAATACCATGTGCTTGGCCGTGTACTTGCTTTTGGATGTGGTAATGTTGGTTCTTTGTCCGTCGGGGGTGAAGTGCAGCGCCTCTTCTCCAAAAACGGTTTTGCTTTCGGGGTTTATTGCCGTTACCGCACCCAGCATTTTGTTTGTGGCGTCTTTATAATCAATAATGCCCGTTACGGGAACCCAAATACCCGCAACGGCTTTGCAATAGGGCTCAATTTCTTTTACTTGTTCGCCGGTGATTTTCTCAATGCCCTCAATTTTATTCTGTAACCCGATGTTGAATATGCGATCCATTTGGGGAAGCTCATCGGATGTTGCGGCCGCAACAACTTTTCCGCAAACGTCGTGAGGCACTTTATTTTCGCGGGCAAACTCCACGAGTGCTTTGCGACCGCGTATGCAATTGTCGGCTTTTTTA
>PXEK01000067.1 GCA_003564735.1 Cryomorphaceae bacterium | reverse complement strand
GAAAACTTAACTCAGCGCAGTCTTGCCAAAAAAATAGGGTTGAGCGCACAGCGTGTAAGTAAAATCCTCAGTGGCGGCCAAAACTTGACGCTTTCTACCATCGGAAAAATTGAAAAGGCTTTAGATATAGAACTCATAAGAGTCCCGGGTTTTGAGGATTTTGATGAGTGGGAACGATCACTGCAATATGAAGAAGGAGAAACCGATTATTTACCCGACGGGTTTTATGAAGAAGCGGAAGCTACGGAGTTGCACGATAAACCAAAGCTGCTCCAACAGAAAGAACTCGAGGCTTTTTATGAGACCTACCGTGTTGCAGCAGAGGTTAATGACAAGTGTGAAGTATATAAGGAAGGTGAACCTGAATCGGGTCCACTGGCGGCTTAAAAACCTGGTTAACAATGGCAAAAAAAAATATCAAATTTAATTTCTCTGGGCTGCAAACCAATCAGTTTGCTATCATCAAAGAGGCTTATGACGAGGAGGCTCCGATAAAAATAAAATACGGAGTAGGAGTTGATGCCGAAAAAGAAACAAAATCGCTGTTGTTTCGATTTCGATGTGAGTTTACCGTAAACGATAATCCGTTTCTCATCATCGCAGTTACGGGGGAGTTTAAAATCAGTCCCGAAGATTGGAAAAAATCACTGAATGAAGATGAAGAAGTGTTGGAAATTCCCAAGGGTTTTGTACTGCACATGGGTGTGTTAACAGTTGGTGCAGCACGTGGTATTCTACATGCCAAAGTAGAACGCACACCCTTTTTTAACTTTGTATTACCCACGTTAAACTTAACCGAAGTCATCAAAGAAGACCCCGTAATCATTGAAATGAACTCCGATAAACAAGTAAACCATGGCTAAATCTTACAAATACACCGATAAACGCGCTCATATCCCCTCCAAAGAAGAGGCCGGCTATGAAAACGCCAACCAAACCGTACAAGAGGGAAATACCGAAAGCGAATACGATAAAAACCCCAAAAACTTATCCGGTAAACCCGAAACCGATTGGCTCAAAGAAACCGAGTACAAATTGAAAAACCGGCATTGGATGAATAAATCAAGCGATATTGCTTCCTTGCTCCTTGATTACTTGGACGACCACCCCGAACTCACAAAACACGACCTCGCTAAAAAAACGGGATTGACTACAGCCACAATATCAAAACTCCTCAAAGGCGGCTTCGACCTCAAATTATCCACCATCGGGAAAATAGAGAAGGCACTTGGTATTGAGTTAGTGAGGGTTGTGGGGTTTGAAGGTTATGATAAGTGGGTGAGGGAGTTGGATGAAGGCTTTTTGGGTAAAAGAACAAAGAACCAATTCAGAAGAATCAAAAACGAATAAGCCACAAATCATAATTTTACAATTGAATTAAACCCAAAATAATGAAACAAAATAAGACAATCAGCTGCTTTGATATAAGCAAAACCAGTAGTCATTTCAAAATTTTTGATGAATACGCCGAATCATATAACATAAGTTCTTATCAACTTAGAAATAACCTCATTGTAAAAGTTTTAAAAAATAAACGATATGATTTCGAACCGGGCACTTTTTTAATGATTGATCGAACTACAGAAATTGAGGATAACCCTGTTATAAATGATTTCAAAGTTTACGGCGAATTCGACACCCTACAAGAAGCGATTGAAAAACAAGAAGAATTTGTCAACAGCTTCAAGCAGGATGACGGCAATTAACTTATCTTATTGACATTAAGATTCTCATCCTTTAGGAGGATACGGATCGAGGGTGTAATCTCAACTCTGTCTTTGAAGATTGGATATTCTTTTTTAGACAATATGTTGACAGACTTCTATAAAAGAGTTGAAATATTGAAAAATGGAGACAGCCTGTATCTATATTACAAGGATATGTTCGATATGAACCAGCCTTTAGATGAGTTTACACTTGTTGAAGAGCCAAAATCCACAGTAGGCAATACTCAAGATTTTGATGATTTAAGCATGTTGTTTCTAGAGCTCAGTCCGATTTAGTCTTATAATAGGTGAGCCACCTCTACCCTTACCATTTACGTCACAATAAGACCCAATTTTTGGGTCTTTTCGTTACATGAAAGGTAATGAATTTACCTGATGATTTGACTCCTTACAAGTATTCACTACCCTTACCTTTTATGTCACAATAAACCCCAATTCCCGGGGTCTTTTGCAACACAAACGGCAATCACCAATACCGCCGTAATTCACACTAAATCCCTACCTTCGTTTCACATTTAACGCGATGAAAGAAGCCCTACTCCAAAAATACATGTATCAATTTTTGCGCTTGCGCAGAGACCAAAAAAACGGCGGTGCGCCGCATAAGCCCGTTTTATTGTTGAGTGTATTGAACGGGATAGAAAAAGGGTTGATTACGGATAGCCGTGTTTACGTGTCGCCCGGGCTTGTGGGAATATTTAAATCATATTGGCAAAGTTTGGTCATCACTAATCACACGCTGCACTTTACCCTGCCGTTTTACCACATGAAATCTGAACCGTTTTGGACACTGATCGCCAATCCGGGATATGAAAAGGTTTTGCGGTTTAAGATTCGCGGTATTCAAAAACTCACAGAGGCTGTGGCCTATGCTCAAATTGACGGTGAGTTATTTGAACTGATGTGCGATTCCGAATCGCGCGAAATTTTAAAGACCGCCCTTTTAGAACATTACTTCCGCGAGGTTTACCGCACAGTGAATGTTTCGGGTTCTGAATATATTGAACAAATACAATCGGATATTTTGGAGGAGTCCGGAGAGGCGTACCGCGCCAAGTTTAGGGAGTTATCGGAGAAATTGGATCCCGAGAGTTTGGGTGAAGAGGTGTTTATTCGCGGCGGGGTGTTTAAAAGGGAAATTCCGAAGATTTACGACTACACCTGTTGCATATCGGGGTTGCGTATTGATACTACGGCAAATGCTTCACTGATTGATGCTTGCCATATTGTTCCGTTTAGTCAAAGTAATGACGATACCGTTACCAACGGCTTGGCGCTTTGCCCCAACTTGCATCGTGCTTTTGACCGCGGTTTAATTGCTGTTGACGATAATTACCGGGTAATTACCTCACAGCAATTTAAGGAAAGCAATTCGTCGTACTCCATTAAACAGTTTGAGGGTAAACGAATCAGACTCCCCGAAAATTCAAAATTCATCCCGCACCAAAGCAATTTCACTCTGCATCGTGAGATGTTTGGGAATTTGTATTAACAAAATTGTGGGCTTAGTCAGAACCGTGAAATTTCGTGCCTGTAAGTTCAAGAAAACGAATTCCTTCACGCGGCGTGTTTTATAAAAACGAATCACCAATGATAAGCTGCGGAGCTGTTTATCCCTTTAAATAAGTTATTTAAGTTTGACTGATGTAACAAGATAAATACAAAAGTGTAACAAAAAGTAACCACTTTTTATTACATATTATTTGTATATTTGCAACATGAAAAGTATTGACAACCTCATATACAGCAAGATAGAACGCAGTAAGAAAAATACTATGTTTTTCATTGAGGACTTTGACGAGCTTGGTAATCCAAGCGCCGTAAGAGTCGCACTGCATCGTCTGGTAAAACGAGGACTCTTGGAAAGAGTTGCGAGGGGTATTTATGTCAGACCCGAAATTAG
>PXEK01000133.1 GCA_003564735.1 Cryomorphaceae bacterium | reverse complement strand
CATCGTCGGCATGCCACTCAATGGGTGCGTTTTTCTCGGTGAATCGTACTTCTTTCAATCGGGAGCTTATGCGCTGTAATGATTTGGTAATGTAGGCAGAAAGAAAGTAGGCAATAACCAATGAACCAATGAACAACAAGATGTAAACCTGAGCTAAGGCAATTAAAAATTCATTGATTCTTTGTCTTAGCATTTCCTCATCTTTACGATAAGGTAGGTTGATAATGGCCAGTGGGTTCCCTTTACTGTCATCCAAAATGAAATATGTTGATAAAAACGACTGATCGCCCATATTTTCTTCGGTTACAAAATGCTGTTTTTCGTCGAGTACTTTGAGTATAGAATCTGATAAACTCGGTGATAGCATACCGCTGTCAAATAAGTCGAATCGAGTGGAGCCCAATAGAATACCGCCGGGGGAGTACACATTTAAATCTAAATTATTGATTTCAGCAACGCGGTGAATTTTATTTTCGAGGTTCGGGCTTAATTCATTAATTTCATTTTCAACCGTAAAATAGCTCAAACTTAAAATGATGGAATTCTCTTGACGCTGAAGCCGTTCATGGTGGTATCTGTCATTTTCTGATTTAAAATAGTAAATCGTAGTAACCCCCGTAATCACCAATGAAATAAGTACCATGAGAATCATCGCAATATAAATGCGAGTTCCCAAACCATAGTTGTAAAGCAGCTTTCTCATTGTTATTTCAGGTGCATATTGCGTTTAGAATCGGCAATTATCGCAAAAATCGGGCTAATTTCGCGTTTTGAAAGCATATTAATTTTTTTCTTGGTCAGAACCCCAATTACGTTGAGCAACAAATCCTACCTTTTTATAGCCAATCCCCAAGCCGGTAAGTCTCCCAACCGAGTAATGGACGTTATTAAAGAAAACATGCCCGGCGGTAGTTCACTGGTGACTACGCAAAAAGCCGGGGATGCTTATTTGTTCGCGTGGCGCGGTGCTAAAGAAGGAAAAATTTGTGTTGCCGTGGGCGGTGACGGTACGGTGAATGAAGTGGCACGCGGAGTGATGAAAGAAAACGGAATCATGGGCGTTATTCCCGCCGGATCGGGGAACGGTGTTTCAAGGCACTTTCACATTCCTCAAAAACCCGAAAAAGCCCTGAAGCGTTTACTTGAAGGCCGCGAAAAAACAGTAGATACCGCCAAAGCCGGAGAACATTTTTTTATGATGTTGGCCGGGTTGGGGTTTGACGCCAACGTTGCCGAGAAAATGGCGCAAAGGAAAAAGCGCGGACTATACGCTTATGTGAAAATTGTAGCGCAATTGTGGCTAAAACGAAAACCCGTTAAAGTGAAAATTGAGCATGATGAGGGTATTGAGAATGTAACCGCTTTTAGCGTTATTGCGGCAAATACCTCTCAATTTGGTAATAATGTATATATAGCCCCGGGCGCCGATGCCACTGACGGATACCTCGATTTGGTAATTGTGAAATCCTTTTTGTCAAGTGCCTTGATTCGGGTTGTATTAGAAGTTATGGGAGTTGTAAAACGACCTAAATATGTGCGGCGATTAAAGACTAAAAAAGCGTTGTTGACATCTTACGAAACAAAAATGAATATCGACGGAGAGCACGTCACCGTGCAATCTCCCGTTATTGTTGAGTGTGTACCTAGTTCGCTCCGGTTAATTATAGCTTAAAGTATTGTTGTTCGAAATAGGTGGAGACCTCAAAACATCCCTAAATTTGTGTCGTTACATAGAACGATTATGAATAAGAGTTTTCATATTTGCATTTTAATCAAGATACTAATGATTTGAATCTTTTTAGTTGTGCAGACGGCTTATAAGGTTCTGACTAAAAAAATAAACTAAATGGCTGATGAAATAGTGAATAGGGTCAAGAAGAGTAGGACCAAACTACTTGACTTAGAAGAAGTATATCCGGGCGGGGAACGTGTGGTATTTGATATCGCACCCTTTTTATGGGAAGGAATGGCATTGAAGGAAAAAGAGTTTCGGGAGGCTGTTGACGAGGTAAATGAGGAGGATTATGCAGGTAAGTTCGTTGCTGTACATTGCAGTGCGGATGCTATTGTACCCACTTGGGCTTTTATGTTGGTAGCGGCTAAATTGGGGCAAACCGCTAAGTTATTGGTTTACGGCGATTTGGAGGATTTGGAAAAGGCCGTTTTCGAGCAACTTATTTCCACTATTGATTTTGAGCAGTATGAAGGTGAACGCGTTATTATCAAAGGGTGTAGTAAAAAGCCGGTTCCCGTGAATGCCTACGTGACCTTGGCAGAAAAACTCTCACGATGTGCTAAACACATTATGTATGGTGAACCTTGCTCAACGGTTCCCGTGTTTAAAAGGAGACGGTGATTTTATCTGATTTTTCCGGTAAGCTTGAAGTAATCTTTAAGTGTTTTTTTTACTGAATTGCGGTGCTTACCATTATCGAGTATCGGTATGAACTCACCGCTTTCATCCATTATTTTGAATTGGTAATCGTTAATAATCTTCATGTATAAATGTGCCGCGAAAAGGTAATGATCATATGATGATCGGCCACCTAATGTAATTGTGTCATTAGGGGTTTCCTCATTGGCAGGCAGGGTAACCACAGTGAGTTCATCGGGATCTGACGAAAATAGAGCGGGCATGGGAATTAACCTTATAAAGGCTTCATCGGCTCTCCAATTGTTGATAATATTGAAGGTGAATGTTTTTTGCGTTGAATCGGTTTCAGCTGACCTGATAGTGTAAATGTCAAAGCCCGATTCGTTATCGCTTCGTTTGTTGTAGTGTGATTGCCGTATATTTTTAAAATATAACTCCTGTGACTCGGGAACATGAAAGTCGGGTTCTGAAATCACAATTCCCCTGTCTTCAGGAAAGTAGAATATCACCAAAACCAGCATGGCGGCAAACCAGAAAATGAATATTTTTTTTAGATTGATTTTTTTTGTTTTCATGAACTTGGAACAATTTGAACCGGTTGATGTTTGAAAAAACTATTGCGTTTATTGTAAACAATGTAGGTTGCCGGTTGTATTGAGAATAGGTCAAATATGAATCCATCTATTTTTTTGGTAATTTTGTAAGAGAATTTTTTTAATGATTGAATTAGTAAAAACAAATCGAGGTGAATCGCTGGGTGATTTATCTAAAAACTCAAAAGTGATGCTTATATTTCTCAGGCACTTTGGCTGTACGTTTTGTCGTGAGGGACTCACCGATTTGCTTAAAGTTAAATCGAAGTTAGAAGCTGAAAACGTAGTACCCGTTATTGTCCATCAGTCGAGCGACAGATATGCATCACAGGTTATGGACGTTTATAATTTAGGAAAAGTACATAGGATTAGCGATCCCCATTTGGAATTGTATTCATTTTTTAGTTTGCAAAAAGGATCACTTAATCAAATCTTTGGGCCAAAGATGATGTGGAGATTTATTGTGGCGGGATTATTTAAAGGACATCTTGTGGGTAAGGAAGAGGGTGACGGTTGGCAAATGCCGGGTGTGTTTATTATCGAGAAAGGTGAAGTGATTAATAAATTCGTACATCAATATGCAGGAGATCGTCCCGATTACCTTACTTTAGCGCGCACATCATTACCTGTTCGTGAGCATTGAAAAAAGCAGTAATTATAGGTTCCGGAGT
>PXEK01000043.1 GCA_003564735.1 Cryomorphaceae bacterium | reverse complement strand
TGAGATAGAGAAAATGCCCCCCAATTGTGTCCATAATCAATACCACTTTGCATGGGGATAAAATTAAATTTAAACCCTTGAGAGATCATAACAACATTACCGCCAATTCCTCCTAACCATTTTGGACCTACATTCCATGTTGAAGGTGTCAGGTCATTATTTGCTTCTAAACCTAAAAAGCTTTTGCCCCCAATATATCCACCTGCCGCAGAACAAACAGGCTCAACACCTGAAGCCGTTAAGGCGGCATTAGTTGATATTGTACGTGTAGTTAACCTTATTCTCCAACGTCTGAACCGAATAATCGGGACTTTCAATTCCAAATTGAAATCAATTAAATCACCTGTGCCTGAAGGATTACTATATATACCGCCACTCACAGTTAAATAGTGGAACTCCCTCCTCAAAATCCTTATATGTTTGTCAAATGAACCACTTAATATGGGATAAGTAACATCCTTTTCCGGCGGAATATCAGAATATTCTTTCAATTGTCTGTCACCATTTAAAAGACCTTGAGTTACCGCAACATTTTTACAATACTTTGGATATCCTCCCATAACACTTAACGTGTCATACAAATCTTGTCCTACATGATGCATTGAATAATTAAATGTACTACCCGCAATTGTTCGTGTGGATGCATGAAAAAGCAACATCTCTCTTGCTGCTTCGGAACCTAAAATAGGTGAATAATGTAATCCGGCGTCTAGACCCATTGAATACCCGCCGAGAGCCATTCCAAGTGTAGCCACTCCATTCATTGTAGTATTCCCGGAAATAGCTTCCCCAATTTCCTGCAAGGATAAAGGAATATTTGCACCTTGTTGAGGGCTGTCCATGGAAATAAATAATCTTGTGTTGTGTCTTTGCTCAAAACGGCACTCTGTCGCATAACTTGAGGATTCCATATAATTTAAAGCATAACGAGTTACTAATCCTCCCATGCTGAATCCCATAATCACAAATTGCTCATTGCTATTCAGGTATGGACCACACTTTAAATGATCAAGAAACTTCACTAATGCACGGCCATTTTTCTTTACACTTCTGTAAACATTATTACCGTGGTAGTTTACAATATAAACATCATAACCTTCATTGCGCAATTCTGTAATTCGACTTCTTTGCAAATCTCTATAATGTTCCGGAAAACTTCTATTCACTGATCCAAAGTTAAGTTTATCCAATATACCATCTAAAATTGGCGGTATAAAAGGGTCAAAACCCGTAACATAAATAAATGCTTTTCTGTGCTCGGGCTCAATATCGTCAGAAAAACACGGTTCGTAATGCCCCACATTCAATCCATCAATATTAAATTGTGCGTCAGGTTGGTTCTCAGTTAAATCTATATCAGATGCAATATACATTTTAGATAGAGAGTGCTTGTAATCTTCCCATTCATCTTCAGGTACATCTTCACCAATATAATCAGTTGTTTGTAATCGGAAATGAATAGGATAATGACCTACCGTTGGATAAGTCACAGCAACATAATCTACACCGGACGTATTAATGGTATGGTAACCCGTACCATCACCAAAATCAATTTGCAATCTATATTGCATATCATTAAACTCATGAGCGGTAAATTGGTCAGTAAATATCATCGCGGGGTCTATTCTGTAGGTAGCATTCCGAAACATCAAAGTGCTATTGAAAATTGACCCGCTAAAAATATTGCTATATAAAAAAGGATCCGGTGCGTTCGGTTTGTGAGTAATCCAATTATTTACTTCATCTACATCAAAATACTCGTCAGTGTAGAAAACTGAAGTATCATAAACCCAATGGAAATTATAGTTCATCAACATGACAGGCACGGTATCATGCCCGGTTTCATCCATCAGTGAAAAGGTAATATCACAGGTATTCATCAAGTTACTTGTATCATGTGCTGCATAAAACATATGTTCATAAGCTGCCCTCCAAATACCGGAGTTCACAGTGTCTTCATCATTGTAGGGCGCAAAGTATTTTTCATCCAGAAATTGAACTGACTGATCCCATGCCCTGTGAGAATTAGGCTTTTGAATGACCCATTGAAAAGAATGCCTCAAACTATCTTGTGCCTCGATTAAAGGCCAACTCATGTGACATCTTATACTTTGAGCTTTACTACTCACAGAAGAAAATAAATAAAAAGGAGAATACAAACGAAACAAATCTTTTGATGGAACTGATTGTATTTTGTTCCCGTTTTTCTTGAGATTTGACTCGGGAAGTACATTTACCGCCGGTACGCGGTGTGTGTGTGTGTGTGTGTAGATATAGGTGGCAATGAGGATGACAGCTGATTATACAGGGCTAAAACTTGACCGTTAGATGTTTCACATAACCTCGTAAGATTGGTTGTATTGAAAGTTTTCATAATTCATAAATTTTATGGTGATAAACACCGATTGGTACAGCATAAAGAATCTGTTTTGATAATATTTCGGGGTCAAAATTATAACTATTTTTTTGGTCACCAAATAAAAAGCAAAAAAATACATATTATGGTTATGTTAATTAGTACTCTATTTACAACTCAACTCCGTCAAACGTTAAGTTATGATGATACACTATACTTAAAAATAAAAAATCCCGGCTTTTCAATCCAAATGGAAAAAAAACTCGGGGCTTGAAAACGCCATAAAGCTGAGTCACTTGCTGCCCAACAACATGATGTCGTTGGCAACTACTTCAGTAATGTAGCGGGTTTTACCTTCTTTGTCTTTATACCGACGATTGACCAATTTGCCCTCTACGGCAATTTCTTTTCCTTTTTTGCAATATTTTTCTACCACATCGGCAAATCCTCTCCACAATACTACTTTGTGCCATGTGGTTTTTTTCACGCGTTTTCCTTTGTAGTTTTTGGAGTACTCATTCGTGGCGATGCTCAAATTGGCGCGCTTTACATTTTTGTCAAATGATTTTACTTCGGGATTCGTTCCCTAGCGACCAATTAGTTGTACTTTGTTTGCTAATGCATTCATAACGTATCGATTTTAATTGTTAGAAAATAGTTTTTTAATTGTTTGACGAGGCAAAGATTCGGCAACCTCAAGATACAAGCCGTATGTTATGCGGTTACTTGCGTTTTTAATCGGCAGTAACCGAATAAACCTTTCATTATGAACACCTATACGCCGCTTCACAAAAATCATCATCATCAGCTCGCCGGGACGGTTTTATTCATCGGTAAAACTTGCATCATCGAGTTTGAATCGTGCTTCATAAAGTTTAGTGATGAAAAAGCGGAAAAATTAAAACCAATAAGTGAATCGATGGTATGTTTTTTCCGGCAATTCACCTACTTCTTTACCTTTGCCCTATTCTTTAAAGTAAAATTTTATGAGCAACCCGAAAATATCAGAGACACTCAGTATTTTAGGAGTAAAAACCGAAAATGCCGGTACTCACTCCGGTTCTGACCAATATTCAAAAGGAGAAAAAATAACATCGGTATCACCCGTTGACGGAAGTGAAATAGGCAGCGTTACAACCACTACGCCCGATGAGTACAAAACTGCAATTGAAAATGCCGAAAAGGCATTTTTGCACTGGCGTACATTACCCGCTCCTCAACGCGGTGAAATTGTTCGCCAATTTGGAGATAAACTGCGCGAACAAAAAAAGCCGTTGGGACGAT
>PXEK01000114.1 GCA_003564735.1 Cryomorphaceae bacterium | reverse complement strand
GGTCAAAAATAATTCCACCGCCAACAACCCTACAATGCCCGTTGCTTGGGCAACGCGTTCGGCAATGTTACGTGCTTTTTCTTCTGTTTTGGCGTCAATATTGGCCGGTGAAAAAAGAAATTCAACCAAATTCGCTTCGGGGTTAAACTCCGGCTCAACTACAGGGAAAGTATTTATTTCGCCCGCTTCATTCCGCGATACAATTACAGATAACTCCTTTTCAAAATCCACAAGATCTTCAATCACGCAGGGAGCGTCAAATGCTTTTTCATAATCTTGGTCAGAACCCAAAATTTGCACGCCTCGTCCGTCATATCCTCCCGTGCGAAGCTTTTGTACGAAAGGAAGCGTGAAATCACCGCTCATTAACTCGGATTTATCTTGTGCCAAACGGAAAGGAGATGTGGGGATGTCATGTTCGACGTAGAACTGTTTTTGCAATCCCTTGTCCTGAATCATTTTGATAATATGAGGTTGTGGAAATACTTTCACTCCCGCTTGCTCCAGTTCTTCAAGCGCTTTCGTATTTACGTGTTCAATCTCAATGGTAAGTACATCCATGTGCTTACCAAAATCCAAAACCGTTTGGTAATCGTTGAAATCACCTTGAGTAAAAGAAGTCGCGATGTCCTTACACGGTGCCGAAGCTCCCGGATCTAAAACATGCACATTCACATTGTAATTTATCGCATTTTGAATAAACATGCGTCCAAGCTGGCCGCCGCCTAAAATCCCCAATTTGAAAGTGGGTCGGTAAACAGGTTTTTTCATGCCCGCAAAAGTAGAAAAAACATGCCCTTATTTATTATATCTTTGCCGGCTCTGATGGAGAAAATAAAAATCAACGATAAAACCTTTGCGCCGTATTTGCGGAATAACCGAATTCAAGCGGAAATTCAACGGTTGGCCTCCGAGATTAATGAGAGGCATCGCGGAAAAAAAATCGCATTTTTACCCGTGTTAAGCGGCTCTTTTTTATTTTTTGCCGATTTAGTG
Source organism: Cryomorphaceae bacterium (assembly GCA_003564735.1). Lineage (GTDB taxonomy): Bacteria > Bacteroidota > Bacteroidia > Flavobacteriales_G > Salibacteraceae > Salibacter. The sequence continues at coordinate 2,662 of PXEK01000114.1, read as the reverse complement.
AAACACATCGAACTTGATTTTGAGGTGCATTTTGTGAAATACAAATCGTACATTGGAACAGATACCACGGGTAAGGTGCAAAAATTATTGTCGCCGCCCGCAAATTTGAATAATCGAGTGGCCGTAATTGTGGAAGATATTGTGGATACGGGCAACACTTTGAAAAGTATTATTCCCGATGTGGAGAATGCTCAGCCCGATGAATTGAACATATGCACCCTGCTGCTGAAACCCGAAAAATACGATGCGTTTTACCCGGTAAATTTCATCGGATTTGAAATTGAGAATGATTTTGTTGTAGGCTACGGATTGGATTATGATGAAGCCGGACGCGGACTACAACACATATATAAACTGTCAAACAACTAATTTACAAACTATGCTTAACTTGATACTCTTCGGACCCCCGGGTGCGGGAAAAGGAACTCAATCAGATAAGATTAAAGAACACTACGGACTCGTACACTTATCTACCGGCGATATTTTTCGCTACAACATCAAAAATAACACTGAGTTGGGTAAAACCGCCAAGGATTATATGGATAAAGGGGAATTGGTTCCCGACGCCGTAACCATCAAAATGCTGGAAAGTGAAGTGGATAAACACCGAGAGGGCAACGGCTTTATTTTTGACGGTTTTCCGCGTACCGTGGCACAAGCCGAGGCTTTAGATAAATTCCTCGCAACCAAACAAACCGAAATCACGAAAATGATTGCTCTTGAGGTAGATGATGAAGAGCTGAAAACACGACTGCTGGAGCGCGGAAAAACAAGCGGCAGAAGTGACGATAGAGATGAGAGCATCATTGAAAATCGCATTCAAGAGTACAACCGTAAAACCGCACCGCTCAAAACATTCTACAAAAATCAAAATAAATTTGAGGCCGTAAACGGCACGGGCAGCATAAGCGAGATTACCGAGCGACTGAAAGCCGCAGTTGATAAGTAATTGGCGCCGTAAAAGCTCATTTTAAAAAGTACGTTTCCCCATGAAAAAGAACAGAAAAGAATCACAAATCAACTTTGTGGATTATGTGAAAATTCACTTCACCTCGGGAAACGGCGGTTCGGGTTCGGCGCATCTGCGTCGTGAAAAGTTTGTGGCTAAGGGCGGTCCCGACGGCGGTGACGGCGGTAGAGGCGGTCACATCATACTTCGGGGGAATGAACAAAAGTGGACGCTCCTTCACCTGAAATACCGCAAACACATAAAGGCCGGTCACGGCGAAAACGGCGGAAAACAAACTTCTACCGGCGCTTTTGGTCGGGATGAAGTTTTGGAAGTACCCTTGGGAACCGTGGCACGCGATGCCGAAACGGGTGAAAAACTGTTCGAAATCACAAAACACGGCGAGGAACAAATCCTCATGAAAGGCGGAATGGGCGGTAGAGGCAACGTTCATTTTAAATCGCCCACCAATCAAACCCCGCGTTATGCTCAGCCGGGACAAGAAGGCAGTGAAGGGTGGAAAATATTGGAGCTCAAAGTACTCGCCGATGTCGGCTTGGTGGGCTTCCCCAATGCCGGTAAATCTACGCTTCTTTCCGTGGTGAGTGCCGCCAAACCCGAAATCGCTTCTTATGCCTTTACCACACTCACGCCTAACTTGGGTATTGTTCCCTATCGTGACGATCGCAGTTTTGTTATGGCCGATATTCCGGGAATTATTGAAGGTGCCGCTGAGGGAAAAGGTTTGGGTACAAGATTTTTACGACACATAGAGCGTAACTCGGTGCTGTTGTTTATGGTACCCTGTGATGCCGATTCTATCGTTCAAGAGTATGAAGTTTTGCTCAATGAACTGCGCAAGTACAATCCCGAGTTACTCGATAAAAACCGACTATTGGCAGTGACTAAAACAGATATGCTGGATGAAGAATTGACCAACGAACTCAAAAAAGAACTACCTCAGGATATTGATTGCGTGTTTATTTCGTCCATTGCGCAAACCGGGTTAGACACCCTCAAAGATAAAATTTGGCAGGCCATCAATTCAAACTCCTAAAGCGATATGTTGGAAACATTGAAACGAATCGACACCGAATTACTTTTGTTTTTCAACGGATTGTCGCATCCGTTTTTAGATGATTTTTTTTGGGTGGTGACCCAAAGTTTAACGTGGATTCCGTTCTATGCGGCCATCGTGTATGTGATTATGAAAAAAGAAACGGACGGATTTAAACATAAGAACCTTCACGTTTTTGGCGCCATAGCCGTTTGTGTGGGTTTGGTCGTGCTCTTTGCCGATCAGTCCGCATCGGGTTTTGCCAAACCTTTCTTCGAGCGTTTTCGCCCCTCTCACCAACCTGCGCTGGAAGGTGTAATTCAACTGTATATGAAGAGTGACGGCTCGGAATATCGTGGCGGCACTTACGGTTTTTTCTCTTCGCATGCCGCCAACTCTTTTGGCATCGCGGCCTTTGTTATAGCCGTATTGCGCTCCAAAAGCGCGTGGTGGGTCATGTCGGTTTGGGCGGTATTTTTCTCCTATTCCCGAATTCACCTGGGCGTACATTACCCCGGCGATATTTTGGCGGGTGCAATTGTTGGAAGTATTTACGGTGCTACTTCGGGCTATCTGTTTGGAATATTGAGAAATACATATTGGTCAGAACCCACCCCACGTTCGTGATGCTTCTCCCCGGCCGGATGGGTTTTACC
>PXEK01000059.1 GCA_003564735.1 Cryomorphaceae bacterium | reverse complement strand
TAAGGCTTATTGCTCGTTTACGATAGCTAGCTCTTGTAGCATCATCTACCCTGCGAAAATCTTCTTTTTCCATGACGCAAATATACAACATATTTATGAATATATTACCGTCAAGTTAATAACAACAAATTTAAATTAAACATCTCTAAATTCGCTGTCTAGTTTTTCCAGACCACCTCACTACAGTTTGGGAACTCGCAATTAAACTAAGCTTAGACAAAATTAAATTCCAAAACGGTTTTAAGAAGTTTCTTGATTTACTTGATGATAACGGGTTTGATATAATTCCAATTTCATTTGATCACGTATTGACGGTTTCGTCATTAGAGTTTATCCACCGCGACCCTTTTGACAGATTAATTGTTGCTCAATCAATAACGGAAGATTTTACTATTATCACCAAGGATGAATATATCAGAAAGTATAATGTTCGAACGATTTGGTAAGTCGATTATTCCGTTGAGAACGGGAACTAACCTAATATTAAAGCCGATTTATAGAAACCGGCTTAAAGACCTTAACTTCCCTATAGAAAAATACAACCCACAAATCTCAAGTGCTACAGCTATGAGCAAAAACACATCGATATCACTAGGTCAATATTTTAATCAATTTGTAAAAGAGCAGGTTTCGGCCGGGCGTTATAAAAACATTAGTGAGGTTATTCGAGCCGGGTTAAGGCTTTTAGAAAGCGAGGAGAATAAGTATATTGCATTAAAAAACGCAATTCAAGAAGGAACAGACAGCGGAATTGCACACGACTTTGATTCTCAAAAAAACCTCAAAGCTTTAAAAGCCCAAAAAAATGTCGACTGCTGAATTTTACCTTACCAAAAAGGCTGTACAAGACCTCAACGGAATTTGGGAATACACCTTTGATAATTGATCTGAAAAGCAAGCAGACAAATACTATATACGCTTTTAGATACCTGTAGAAGCATTGCGGGTAACCCAAATCTCGGCAAAAATTACAATCTCATTTACCCCGGCTTACGGGGACTAAAATCCGCTCGCCACTTGATCTTTTACCGTGAAATTTCATCATTAAAAATTGAAATTACGAGAATATTACACGGCCGAATGGATATAAAAAACAGGTTTTTAGATTGAGACATAAAACATTTTTTGTAGGTACTCTAAAACAAGAGAAACCCCATCCCCTCAAAAAGTCTCCCTTCATGAGCAAATAGGGGTTCGCCGCGGCCGTAATGATTTTTTATCGCATCGAACATATTAAATATGTCTGTTAGCCAAGAGCAGTGGCGCGCTTCCGTTGAAGGGGTTGGGCCGACCGATGGTTCGTCCTTCTTTTCCCGAGGCTCTGATTACAGCTCTGTCTCCATATTTTTCGCGTATTCCGTCCATAGCTTTATATAGGTTTATTATGCGTTCAGAGTCTTCAAACATATTGATTTGATGACCTCCACTAACCAATTTGGAAAAACGCACACCAATGAGTCTGACCATCACTCGCCGTTGAAACAGTTTATTGAAAAGGTCACGTGCACAAGGTATTAAAATATGATCGGCGGCGGTGTACGGTACTTGCTTTTGAACGGTTTGTGTTTGGTAATCGGCATAGCGTATTTTTACGGAGATACATCCGGTGAGTTTGTTTCCCCTCCTCAACTGATAGCAGAGGTTTTCTGTCATGGCAATGAGTAAACTCTCGAGCTTTGTTTTTTGAGAGGTGTCATGAGCAAAGGTGCGCTCGGTGCTGATGGATTTGCGTTCTGAATAAGGTTTAACGGGAGAAGGGTCTATGCCGTTGGCTTTTTTCCACATGCTTACACCGTTTTTGCCGAATATTTGTCGCAACAGTTCGGGCGGTATTTGTTGCATGGTTTTGATTTGTTTTACGCCCAAGTTGCAAAGAGATTGATAGCTTTGAATACCTACGCCGGGCAGTTTTTTTACCGATAGCGGACCTAAAAAGTGCTTCTCATTCCCGTTATTTATGAATATGCGGTTGTTGGGTTTGGCTTCACCCGTGGCCACTTTACTCACGGTTTTGTTTACGGATAAACCGAATGAAATGGGTAAACCGCTTTCTTTGATGATTTTTTGTCGGAGCTCATCGGTGAATTTTTGACAGCCGAAGAATTTGTCCATCCCGCTTAAATCGGCATAGAATTCATCTATGGAGGCTTTTTCAAACAGGGGTACAGATTCCTTTATGATTTCGGTGACCACATCAGAGTACTTACTGTAAACAGCGCTGTTTCCTCTTATGATAACGGCTTCGGGACACATTCTTTTGGCTTGTTGCATGGGCATGGCCGAGTGTATGCCGAATTTTCGGGCTTCATAACTGCAGGAGGCAACCACACCTCTGCTGCCGGTGCCCCCTATAAGCACGGGTTTGTGCTGTAACTTACTGTCGAGCAGTCGCTCAACGGATACAAAAAAGGAGTCCAAATCTAAATGAACGATTTTTCGGTGTGTGTTTTCTTCTCTCATTTTGCTATCGGGGTTTATTAACAAATCAATATTGACAATTTAATTGTCATTTTTCGCCAAGTAAATTACCAAAAATATTTCCTTTGCACAAGAATTAGAATGGCTTTATGAAGAGAAAAAATAAAGGTGTAGCTAAAGGGGAGGTGAATAAGGTTTTGTTTGGCAGTAACTTGAAGACGTTGAGGAAGCAGAAAAAATATTCTCAAGAGGTGCTGGCCGATGCGTTGGGTATTAAGCGGTCAACATTGAGTGCTTACGAAACGGGAAATGCCGAGCCCGGAATAAAGGTGTTGTTGCGCATTGCCGACTTTTTTAAAATTTCACTGGATCGTATCCTCAGGCAGGATTTAACGGTACTGACAACTTTTGAGCTCAGGAAAATTGAAGAGGGATATGATTTGGATTTGAGGGGGAGCCACTTGCGTATATTGGCTACTACGGTAGATGACGAAAATAATGAGCAAATCGAGTTGGTCAATAATGAGGCCAAGGCCGGCTATACGGCGGGTTATGCCGATCCGGAATACATAAGTGAGTTGCCGCGATTGAGGCTTCCTTTTTTAACGGGCGAACGCAAGTACAGGGTGTTTCCTATAACGGGCGACTCTATGCCGCCGGTGAATCAGGGTTCTTTTGTAATAGGTCGATATGTTGAGGATTGGATAGACTTAAAAAACGGTACGCCTTGTATTGTGATTACCGCTAATGACGGTATTGTGTTTAAAAACGTGTACAATTTTATCGAGAGCGATTATACTTTGGAGTTGCATTCTACCAATATTGAGTATGAACCCTATAGGGTTTCTGTTCGCGATGTTTTGGAAATTTGGCAGTTCGAATATTACATCAGTAATGACAGTTCCTCTCCCAACGCCACCGTGGAGCAGCTCAATAGCAAATTAGACGCGTTGATGCGGGAGGTGGTTCAATTGAGAAGTAAAAAATAATAGCAAATAACCTTACGACGTAAGTTTTCTAAATACGTCTTCAATATTTTGCTCCTCGGCTTGCAGTTTGTTTATCTCCAATTCGTTGTTCACTGCAAATTCAACCAGTTTCGGGTTGATTTTGGAATCACTTTCCGCCTCGATGCGGTAAACGGTTTCACTTACTTGGGTAACGTGTTTTACACCGGGAATTTTGCCGAGAGCCGTTTGATCGGGGGCGGCGTTGAACTGAATTTCTACCACTTCTCCCGAG
>PXEK01000290.1 GCA_003564735.1 Cryomorphaceae bacterium | reverse complement strand
TTAATATCTAAGGCGAATAGCGAGTCAAGTTTATTTGAACACCACAAAGGTGTTGGCCATCACATCGTGAAGTCCTTGTTTTTTTGGGTGAAACGCGACCATAATAAAGCCGATCAACAGAATAAAAGAGGACACTATTTTACCCAAAAAACGACCCGCGGCACGCGGTTGGGTGAGTTGTTGTCCTTTTTCGTCTACCACTTTTAGGTTTAAAGCCAACTTGCCTAAAGTAGCTTGTTTATTCGAAGATTCCATACCTGCAAAATATGCAAGCGAAACAAGAAAACTTATAAGCTGAAGACCAACAACTCCCTCGGTTGAGTCTGATGTTATGAAATTACCAAAATCATCAATACCCATTACTGCAAGGCTGATAAAAATGATGCTTGTGTTTATGATACCAAGAATAATGGCATCAATAAAATAAGCGAAAACGCGAACAATGAATCCCGCATATCTCGCGGGAACTTGCGGTTGTAATTCGTCAGAGTCAAGTAGTGTATTCATAAGGGTTATTTTTGATTTGTGTCCAAAAGTAGAAATATTTTCGGTTTTTCTCCTGAGGCTCTTTATCATTATATGCTTTTTTGCGCTATAATGAATACTATGAGGAGTTTTATTACCGGCGGCAGGGGATTTATAGGTGCGCAATTGGCACTAGAGCTGGCGCGTAATGGAGAAAAGGTAGTCTTGCTCAATAGGCCGGGCAGTGAGTTGCCTTCATTTTTAAAAGAAGAGGGGAACATTGAATGTCGCGAAGGTGATATTCTCGATCAAGAATCCTTGAATAAAGCGGCGCAAGGTTGTGACCGTGTTTTTCACCTTGCTGCACTGGCCAAGCCTTGGTCTAAAAAGAAAAGTGATTTCTACGATGTAAACGTCACAGGAACGCTCAATGTGTTGGAGGCGGCCAAAAAGTCGAATATTAAAACGGTGGTGGTGACTTCATCAGCCGGTACTTTTGGTCCTCAGCAGGGGTATAATTTAGTTCATGAAGCCAAGCCGCAACACCGTCCTTTCTTTACGGAGTATGAGCGCACAAAAGATCTGAGTGTACGCAAAGCTCTAGAGCAATACGGTGAACATATGAAAATGGTGGTGGTGAGCCCAACTCGTGTTTTTGGCCCGGGAGCACTTAGTGTGAGCAATGCCGTTACAAAACTGATCATACAATACACCTTGGGAAAGTTCAAGTTTTTGCCCGGTAACGGTCACAGTATGGGCAATTATGCCTTTATTGATGATGTTGTGCAAGGCCACATCGCTGCAGCGGAAAAAGGAGTTCACGGTGAGAATTATATTCTGGGCGGCCCAAATTTAACGTATCGAGCTTTTTTTGATGCGGTAGGGGAGGTTACCGGTAAAAAACATAATATGTTTACCGTTCCCGTATTTATCATCGTTGGGGCATCCTATCTCTTAAAGTGGGCAGCAGATGTAACCGGTGTGCCACCAAAAATCACCCCGGGATTTGCCAAAAAATACGTGCACGATTGGGGTATAGACTTATCAAAGGCGCGAAAACATCTTGGTTATACGGTCACGCCTATTCACGATGCCGTAAAGCGAACGCTGGATTATGCAAAAAAGGAGGGGCTGCTTTAGCTCCCGGTTAAAAGGAACGAGAACTGTGGTTTGAGTTAAGCTATCGGCTTACGGACTCACAAAATTTAACCCTATGTTAAAGAAGAAGGTGTTTTGCAGTTGATTGCGCATCGCAAACTCTTGGGATCCGAAAAAGCCTCTAAATATCTCGCTGCCGTCCGCTAACTCGTCGGCGTCAAAGGAATAGTCCCAACGGTAACCGCCTTGTAAGCTGAGCCAAATGTAACCTGTAATTTTGGCTTGAAATTCCAATTTTGGGCGTAATTCGCCTCGCCTTAATTCGAATGAATTCCCATCAACGGAGTAATCAGATATTCGATACGATTGCCCCTCCAGGTCAAAACCCGTAAGCAGGAGCATGTCTTTACTGAAGTTGTAGCGCACATAAGCCCTTGCGGGAAAAAGAACCTCTGTTCCCCACTTTCGGTTTTTTGATGTCCAATCGTACATGATTACCGGCACATAATTGAGGTTTCCTACGCGATAGGTTCGTGAAATACCCACTCCCCACCTAAAATAGTCGTTCATTCTGCGTCCGTAAACTGCAGCGGCACTGTAGCGCAAGGTGCTCAAGGTTTGAAACTCGGTCAAACTGTAATTCCCGCTCAAATCGGCCTGACCCTGAAATACAATGAAGTCGCGCTCATTTATCGGGAAAAAGAAGGTGTTAGTCCAGTTGATGTTGTTTAATCCGTCTTCGTGTAAAATTTGTCCCAATCCTCTGCCTTCTTCGCCGTTGGGCAGCGGTACAGTGCCGCTTTCAAAGGGTTGGTCGGAGTTCATGGAATAAACGGTTTGCATGTAATTGATTCCCGACTGCCAAACAAAGCTGCTTTTTGAAATAATCGGAATGTTCGTGTTGAATCTCATGCCGCCCGTAAATCGCGACCGTCCGTTTTCGGTATATTCGGGGGTTTCGTCTGTAGCATAACCACCACCGTTAGAAGCAGGAAACTGAGGAGCCGAAAAGTTATAATTGTACGGGAGTTGTGCGTCGTAACTGATGCTGATGAAACGTTGCGGACTCATCCCCGAAAGGGTAGGAGCGGCATAACGTTTTACTTGTTGGTCATCGTCCAGTTCGTAATCATCGTAAACGCTCCAATCTTCCTCGTCTTCTTCTTGCGCCTGTGCGGCAAATGCAAACATGAAAAAGATAAAGGTTAAAAACGTGTACTTTGTGGCTACCTTCATTTTTTGCAGTAAAGTTGGGATTGACTACGTTGCAATTATTTCTTTTTTCTTTTTAAACGCCTCCAGGTGTCTGATCTACCAAAGGTCTTCACCCCAATGTATCCGCGAATTTCCAAGGTGTCTTCATTCTTCATGGTAATTACACAGTTGTATGTTTCGCCTTTTTCAGGGTCGTAAATGGTTCCGTTTTCCCAAACACCGTCACCCACGTATTCAAAGTCTTTTAAAATGCGGTAGCCTCGAAGAGGCACATCTCTCATGCTTTCATCGGGGTTGTTTTTATCAGTTTTTGGTTCTCCTGTATCGGGGTCATCGGGCTCTTTCAACCAAACGATTCTACCGTAAAACTTACCGTCAATTTCGTCAATTTTCACTTTCGCTTTACCGTGCCCGGGCTCCCATACGCCGGTGAGTGCATCGGCATCTTGCGCTTGAGCGGCAAAAACAAACATCATGAGACTCATTAAAAACATCAGCTTTTTCATCGTATCTAATTTTATTGGTTCTGACAAAAATTACAATAAACGTTCCTTTTTTTACTTTTTTACTTGAACATCAAACGTCACGCGCAGTTCAAATTCTATATCGTCATAAAATTCGTCATCAACCAAATCGAAGTCGGCAACAAAGGTAATACGTTCGTCTTGTAACGCTTCGGCGACTTGTTTTTGAACTTCCGCAATTTTAAATGCGTAGGTTTCATCGGCTTCTATTTTGCGCTCCAACATTCCTACGCGGCTCATTGGCGTACGTGCCGACTTAGTTTCCACCACAATGCGCTCAATATTGGGCAGTTCCTCGCCCCCTTTAAGCGTAATCGCAATTTCGGTAATGGAGGCATTGTGGATGTCACCAGTTGAAATTTTCCCCTCGGTAT
>PXEK01000272.1 GCA_003564735.1 Cryomorphaceae bacterium | reverse complement strand
CGGTTCAACCTCAATCGTTTTTACGTAATGGGTCACAGTAGAGGAGGCGGAACAGCCATTGTGTTTACCGCCGCGGATCGCCGAGTGAAGCGTTTGGTGACGTTGGCTTCCATAGCATCGGTCGAGAACCGTTTTACACCCGAGCAAATTCAAGAGTGGGAGGAGAAAGGCGTGATTTACATTTATAATGGTCGCACCGGACAAAATATGCCGATGTATCGTGAAATGCTCGACGAATACCGGCAGAATAAAGAGAATTTGGACCCTTTGCATAATGCACGGCATTTGGAATGTCCGCACCTTATTATTCACGGCACGGCCGATGAAACCGTAAGCGTGAGTGAGGCGCGACAATTGGAAAGCGCTACAAAAAACGCGAGGTTGTTTTTGATTGACGGTGCCGGACACACCTTTGGCGGTAAACACCCTTTTGATGAAGCCGAGTTGCCCGAGCATACACTTACGGCAGTGAAGGAAACGGTGAAATTTTTAAGCGATTGACCTGTGACTTGCGCTGAGAGTGGCAATGTTACTTTTGCATTTTGTGTTTGAGTTTTGTTTTTGAAGTTACCTGCGTTGTGCTTAAGATTTATTCGGGTGTGCCCCGCGATTTGAGATAATGTTTTTATGGAATATTTTGAGTTGTACGTCTATCCTGTCTTGGTGCTCACCGGCTTGTTGGCCGGGGTGATTAACGCCTTGGCCGGTAACGGATCGGCTCTTACCCTCAGCGCACTCATCCTTTTCGGCATGCCCGCCACCATAGCCAATGCCACAAACCGCATTGGCGTATTTTTTTTGGCAGTAACGGTTATTTTATCGGTAAAGCGCACTCCCGCAACCCTCCGACTTTACCGAGCTAACGCCGGGTTGATTGTTCCGGCGCTTGTGGGCTCAGCACTAGGGGCGTACGGTGCTACATTAGTTGATGACGACTTGTTAAAGTTTGTTGCCGTGGGGGCGTTGGTTCTTGTTTTGATGTCTATGCTACTGCAAGGCAGCAAGTGGGAGCGAGGCGATAAAACACCTACCGCAGGGGACAACATCAGTTCACTGGTGGCTATTTTCTTGGCCGGGCTTTACGCCGGGTTTATTCAAATGGGTGTGGGTATAATTATTCTGGCCTCACTGGTCATGCTGGCGAAATATTCATTCATGCAAGCCAACCTGCTCAAGCAAATCATAACCTTTACATTAGCTGCCGTACCCCTCATTATTTTTATGGGTGCCGATATGATTGATTGGCCTACCGGCTTGGCCTTGGGAGTAGGGCAGGTAGCGGGCGGACGCATAGCCGCAAAGTGGGTATTACAAGAGCCTAAAGCGCAAGTTTACATTCGGCGGTTGGTTCTGGTGATTATACTTTTTGCTTTGGTCGGACTCCTCGATTTGCACAATTATGTACTTGAGGCTGTTTTTAAAGCCTAGGGAATTCACATGGTTTTGAGGTGACTTTTTAATTCCGGACGCGAATTTTACCAAGGGCGTTTTAAAACTACTAACATCATAAATTTAGATGTTTACATTGGCTTTAGAAGCTGAAACTAAAAATGTAATTACATACAATAGTTTACAAAGTAAACTTTTACATTTGCGCGTTGTTACACCACCTATTTTGAATTATATGGATAAAATGATGGATCGTCCGCTTGGAGCTTTGACAAAGGATATCACGAAAAGGTATGCAGGGGTTTTTACCTCTTTTCTGGAGGGCACACCTATTGATAAGCACTTTTATCCGCTTTACGTATTGAGCAAGTGTGAAACCGCACCTACTCAGCAGGAACTTGGTGAGTTATTGGGCGAAAGTAAAGTGATGATGGTGCGAATCTTGGACTATTTGAGCGAGAGAGGTATGGTAAAGCGAAATGCAAATCCCGAAGACCGTCGTTGCTACATCATCATTCTCACCTCAAAAGGAAAAGATTTGGTCACACAAATTGAAAAAGCCGTTGGAAAAACAGATGCAATTTGTCTTTCGAGTCTGTCTGCTGAAAATAAGCGCAACGCCCGTGTTTTGCTCCACACTATGCTTGATAATTTGAGTACGCAACCCGCCAATGAATATGACATTGAATTCTCTAAACGCACTCCGGATGAAAATTAACCTCTTTCCCGTACTGTTCATGTTGCTTATAACTTCATGCGGCAATAATGATGAAAAACCAAACGGCGCCCGTTCATCTGCCATACCTGTTGATGTTTACGTGCTTGATGAACAAGCCATAACCGAAACGGTGAACACCACAGGAAACCTCAAACCTTGGGAAACCGCAACCTTGCGCACGCGTACCGCGGGCGAAATCACGCGTATTTATTTTGAAGAAGGACAGCCCGTTAAACAAAATCAAAAGCTGGTTCAACTGGATGACCGACCCATAAAAGCCCGACTTCGCAAATTGAAATCTGAACTCACTACCGCCCAATTAGAACGCGACCGAAATGCAAAGCTGAGAGAGGTAAACGGTATTTCACAGCGAGAGCTCGATCAAAGTGAAAACTTGGTGGAAACACTTAAAGCCGACATTGAGGAGCAACAAGTTATGCTTGACTTTTCAACCATTAAAGCACCTTTTGACGGTACAATGGGACTTAGAACGGTGAGTCCGGGAGATTATTTAAACGTGGGAGAATCAATTGGCCAAATGGCCGTGGAAAATACACTGAGGTTGAGGTTCAACATACCCGGCAAATTTGCCTCAGCGGTAAAAACCGGCGACACCGTAAAGTTTGAAATTCAGGGTAAAGATACGATATATACTGCAGTTGTATTTGCTCGCGAAGCACAAATCAGCGCCACCTCGCGAAGTATGGATGTTGTGGCAAAAGTGGATAACAGCGCGGGCAATTTAATTCCGGGTGCGTTTGCTCGCGTTAAAATCAAAGTAAAAGCATATGATAACGCCGCGTTAGTTCCGTCAGAAAGTGTTATTTCGAACATTAAGGGGCAATCAGTTTGGGTTATGAAAAACGGGAAAGCACAAAATATTGAAGTAAACCCCGGCCTCAGGCTATCCAAAAGTACGCAAATTCTTTCCGGATTATCAAAAGGAGATACGGTACTCACCACCGGCTTGCTACAGGTGAGGGAAAACACTCCCGTAATAGTTAAGAACATCATCAAAATTGAACAGAATTAAATGAGTCTTTCCTCTGTTTCCATTAAGCGTCCCGTGCTTACCATTGTGATGAGCCTTGTTATCGTTCTATTTGGTGTGATTGGCTTCAACTATTTGGGCGTGAGGGAGTACCCTAGTGTAGATCCGCCCATTGTTACGGTCAGAACCGACTACCCCGGGGCAAACTCTGATGTAATTGAGTCTCAAATAACGGAGCCGCTGGAGGAAAGTATCAACAGCGTGGAGGGTATTCGCACCATAACCTCGGTGAGTAGTGACGGTCGAAGCTCCATCAGGGTTGAGTTTGAATTAGATGTTGATATGGATGCGGCAGCTAATGATGTTCGTGATAAAACCTCGCGTGCCGTGCGTAATTTACCTCCCGATGCCGACCCGCCCATTGTTCAAAAGTCTGACGCCGATGCCGAAACCATATTGTCCATCACCGTAAAAAGCGACCAACGAGATTTACTAGAACTTACTGAGGTGGGCATTAACCTGTTTAAAGAGCGTTTGCAAACCATTCAAGGCATCAGTCAAATCAATATTTGGGGTGAAAAAAAGTATGCCAT
>PXEK01000340.1 GCA_003564735.1 Cryomorphaceae bacterium | reverse complement strand
TTGTATTCATCGCTGTATGTTACTTTTCCAATGGGTTTATCAAGAATTGCGATGTCAACACCTAGGTCATCGGGAAAAATTTCAACTTTCCACCCTCCATAGCGTAAGTACGAGTTTTTTACTTGTCCTTCGGGAATGGTACGGGTATCAACATAAATTTTCTTGACCACGTAGCCTTCTTTTCCGAAATAGATTGTGTACTCATGAAAGAGGTCAAGCTCAATTTCAAATTTTCCTCGGCGCCCCGTTCTTACTTCGCGGTCAAAGTTTCCGTCTTTTTCTATACGCACGTATGCATCTTCGAGACGGTCACGCCCGTCTAGCACCTGACCATCCACCTGCAACGGCGGAAAATCTTGTGCACAAACGGTGAAGGACACAAGAAAACACAAGGAAATCGACCAAAATAAGGTGATGTTTATTGACGGTACAGTCATGTAAGTGTATGCTTTATTCAATGCAAAAATAAGATTTTCGGTTCTGACCAAAATACGAATGGGTATTTCTATTTTGCCTTTAACATATCAATAATGATACCATCGCTCAAGCCAATTTTGGGAACATGCAAAATACCGGCATCGCTCCACTTCATTAGTTTGTGGCATATGTTGGCTGCCGGCACAATTACATCGGCACGGTCGGGATTCAACTTGTATTTAAGCATTCGCTCTTCAACGCTGAGTTTAGACAACTTATTGCGCATTTTTTTCATTTCACCATACAGCATAGGTTTGGGGTAACGAACGCCGACGAGTTTGTATATTTTATTAACGTTACCTCCACTTCCTACCATTTCCACTTGCTTCAAGTTAGCACTTTTTGCCTCAACCCAAGCTTTCATTTCGCGCAAAACTTTTTTGGGTACTGTTTGGTTGAGCAATCGCAAAGTGCCCACTTCGAATGAAGCACTCTCACGTACACTTTTACCTTTAAGAATAGATATCTCGGTACTTCCCCCACCAATATCTACATAAATAAAATGCCTGTCAGCAATCGACTTATCCCGAAAGTGCCCACCAAAAATAAATTCGGCTTCACTTTCACCCGAAATAATTTCAATACCAATTCCGGTTTCTTTTTTAACCATTTGTGCAACATCTTTACCGTTTGAAGCCTCACGTAAAGCGGATGTAGCACAGGCTCTAAATTTGGATATGCCGTAAACATCAAGAATTTTGCGATAGGCTTGCATTGCTTTGAGAAATCGCTCGCATGTTTCTTTACCTATTTTACCGTCTAAAAAAGCTTCTTGCCCCAAGCGAACGGGTAACCGTGTTAGTGAAACTTTTTTTACATTATTCTCTGCTCCATTATTGTAAACACCGCAAATCAATAATCTCATTGCATTAGATCCAATGTCAATTGCGGCCACTCTCTCATAACTAAAGTCGTCCTGTTTATTCACGAAACAAAACTAACCGAAATTATTTAAATACACCCGAAGTTGCTATTCATACAACCTGTAAATTTCATATTGCGATCGTATTTGCCTGTCACCTTTTTGTATTTTTCTTTTCTTGTTTAGCTTTCTGTAATTTAAACTTCTGGCTTTAACATTATCACTCCATTGAGTTTCCATCATTGCTAAAATTTGACTACGTATTTTTTTATCATAAACCGGACAGGTAACCTCTACTCTCGCATTGAGGTTTCGAGGCATCCAATCAGCTGAAGAAATATAAAGTTTTGCACGGTCTCCAACACCAAATACAAAAACCCGAGAATGCTCTAAAAAACGATCAACAATACTAATGGCTTCAATATTTTCGCTTAGGCCTTCTTTACCCGGAATAAGCGAGCAAATTCCGCGCACAATCAATTTAATTTGAACCCCGGCTTGGCTTGCTTCATACAACTTTTCAATTAGCTCTAAATCGACCAAGCTGTTCATTTTCAAAAAAATGAAGCCGGGCTTACCAAGCTTTTTCTTTCTAATCTCTTCATTCACAAACCTAATAAGGTTAAACCTCAAGGCATTTGGACTCAAAATAATACGTTTAGTATGCGGAAACTTCCCGGTTTTAGAAGTAAGTGCATCTAAAATACGTTTTACCTCTAAAGTTATGGCTTTATGAGCGGTGAGTAAAGTATAATCACTATACAGCTCTGCCGTTTTTTCATTGAAGTTTCCGGTTCCTATAGACAGGAAGTAATCGGTTTTGTTATTTTCAACCCTTTCAATGAGACACAACTTACTGTGCACCTTTAAACGTTTTGGACCAAAAACAACGTTAACCCCTTCCTCTGAGAGAATATCCGCCCATTTTATATTGGCTTCTTCATCAAATCGAGCTTGAAGTTCAACAACAACATTTACCGTTTTACCGTTTCTGGCCGCATTAATGAGAGCGTTAACCACTTTGGAGTTCTTAGCCAACCTATACACCGTCATAGTTATGGAAGTAACTGCCGAGTCAATGGCCGCCTCCCTCAATAAAGATATGAAGTAGTTAAAAGAGTGATAGGGATAGTGCAGTAAAATATCGCCTTGCCTTACCTTATCCATTACACTTTCATGCGGCCTTAAAATATGATGAGGGGTAAAACGCTGTTTATCATAAAGCAAATCGAACCTCCCTAAATCGGGAAAGCCCATTAGGTCGCTTGAGTTGTGGTAACGACTACCCGGAATAAGGCTGTAATTACGAACACCTCCCATTTTTTCTACAAAAAAATCTCTTAAATCGTCAGGGATACTTTTATCGTAAGTAAATCTCACAGCATGAGCGGTTTTACGCTTTTTCAAACTCTTTTTAATTTTATCGATGAAGGATCGACTGACAGAATCCTCAAAATCCAGCTCCGCATCGCGAGTTACTTTAAGGGCATAACCTTCGATGCTGTCGTAATCTAATACCGCATACAATTCTTTAAAGCAACGCCTTACAATATCATCAAGAAATATCAAACAATTTTTGTCACCACTTTTAGGTAGAGGAATAAAACGTGGAAGCGAAGTAGGTATTTCCAACAAGGAAAACTCGGTTTGATCTGCGGATGTGCGTAAAAGCTTCACGGCAAAGTAAACCGCTTTCTCCCGAAGTACAGGGAAGGTTTTTGTTTGCTGCACCATCAAAGGCACCAACGCGGGATGAACCTTTTTATGAAAGTAATCTTTGACATACCGGCTTTGGGCTTCATCAAGTTGCGTTTCATTGAGTAAATAGATATTCTCTTTTTCCAAGTTACTCAGCAACTCCGCATAAATACGATTGAAGACATTTTGATTCTCAATTACTGTTGTATTGATCTTTTTCAGAACCTTTTTTGGGCAATCTTGCGTTCCGGGAATAAAGGTAACACCTCCCTTTACCAACCTTCTTATACCGGCAACCCGCACCCTGAAGAATTCGTCATTGTTACCTGAGTATATTCCCAAAAAACGCAACCGTTCAATGAGTGGCACAGTCTCATCTCCGGCCTCTTGCAAAACTCTTGAATTAAAACTCAGCCAAGACAAGTCGCGATTTATATACCTTTTAGCCACTTTTTCGTCCTCTTTTTTCAGCACCGTATTTTCTATAAGCAAACGTAAAGGTTTTAAAGACTTTGTAAATGCGGTTACGAAGGTAAAGTAAACAACATAAACTCTACGTTAATTATTGCTTTATTACCTGTTTCTCGATTCCCTTTTTGCTTAACCTTTAAAAAAATCCAACACGGCACGACCAAAAGGCCGATCGGCAGCAAGTATACCTTCATA
>PXEK01000081.1 GCA_003564735.1 Cryomorphaceae bacterium | reverse complement strand
AAAGTGGAAAACAGATATCTTCAAGACCAAGGTAAAGAAATGCCTTTTGTTGATGAAGAGTTGTATTTCGTTATTGAAGAAAAACAAAACTCCGTTGAGCTTACCGAAAAAGGTATTGATTTGGTAACTACCGACACCTCAGATAAAGGCTTTTTCATTTTGCCCGATATCGCTACCGAACTTTCACAAATAGAAGACGGGCCGGCGCCTGTTGAAGAAAAGGCTGAGCAAAAAGAGAAGCTCATGAGCGAATACGCGGTAAAAACTGAACGCGTTCATACCCTTGATAAGCTGCTGAAAGCGTACTGCATGTTTGAAAAAGATGTGGAGTATGTCGTAATGAATAATCAAGTAAAAATCGTTGATGAGCAAACCGGCCGTATCATGGATGGGCGCCGATACTCTGACGGTTTGCACCAAGCTATTGAAGCCAAGGAAAACGTAAAAATCGAAGCCTCAACGCAAACTTACGCCACGGTAACTCTCCAAAATTACTTCCGCATGTATAATAAGCTTGCGGGTATGACGGGAACCGCAGAAACGGAAGCCGGTGAATTTTGGGAGATTTACAAGTTAGACGTAGTGGTCATCCCCACCAACAAGCCTATACAACGCGATGATCGTCAAGACCTAGTGTTTAAAACTGAACGGGAAAAATTCAATGCCGTTATAGATGAGGTGGAAAAACTGAGAAACGCAAAGCGACCCATTTTGGTCGGAACCACATCCGTTGAAGTTTCTGAGCTCTTGAGCCGAATGCTCAAAATGCGTAAAATCCCACATCAAGTACTCAACGCGAAAAAGCACCAAGCCGAAGCTGAAGTGGTTCAGCATGCAGGTGAACCCGGTACGGTAACTATCGCTACCAACATGGCGGGACGGGGTACGGATATCAAACTTACTCCCGAAACCAAAAATGCCGGCGGTTTGGCTATTGTAGGTACTGAAAGACACGAATCTCGTCGGGTTGACAGACAGTTACGAGGTAGAGCCGGCCGACAAGGAGACCCCGGTTCTTCGCAGTTTTTCGTTTCGCTTGAAGATAAACTCATGCGTTTATTCGGTTCTGACCGAATAGCAGGATGGATGGATAAGTTGGGGCATAAGGAAGGAGAAGTCATTCAACACTCTATGATTTCAAAATCCATTGAACGAGCCCAACGAAAAGTAGAGGAAAACAACTTTGGAATCAGGAAACAACTTCTTGAATATGATGATGTAATGAACCGTCAGCGCGAGGTGATTTACAAAAAGCGCAAACACGCCCTCAACGGTGAGCGATTAAAGTCTGATCTGGCCACTTCGATTTATGAACTCATTACCGGAATTGTTGAAGATTACCACGCCACCAAGGATTATTCGGGTTTTGAAATTGAACTCATCACAAACCTCCAATTGGAATCCCCCGTCGATAAAGAAACCTTCGTTAAATCATCATCAGACACCATCACTGAACAAGTATTGAAAAAGGCCGTAGCCAATTATCAAAATCGGGTTGAAAGAATGGCAGAAACCGTTTATCCCGTGGTTAAAAGAGTGTATGAAGATCCAAAAGTGGACTTCATAAATATGGTGGTGCCGTTTAGTGACGGGAAAAAGTCTATTCAGGTCATAGCCAATTTAGAAAAAAGTTTCAACTCTTCAGGTAGGGAACTTATCAATGCTCTTGAGCGATCGGTAACGCTGGCGATGATTGACTTACACTGGAAAGATCACCTTCGTGAAATGGATGAATTAAGGCAATCGGTTCAAAGTGCTCGTTACGAGCAAAAAGACCCGCTCCTTATCTATAAGTTTGAGTCTTTCAGGCTGTTTAAAGAAATGGTGATTAAAATAAACCGTGAAGTCATTTCTTTTTTAATGAAGGCCGAATTACCAAAAGCCAATGAGGGGGCTGTGGCTGCGGCGAGAGCGCCTCAACCCAAGAAAAGACCGAAGTTGCAAACGAGAAAGGATGAATTACCCTCGGCAGCCGGCGGCAAACCCGATTATCATGACCCCTCGCAAAATCAACCACCCAAGCCCGAGCCGGCCAAGTCAGATAAAACGTATGGTAGGAATGACAGAGTTAAAATTCTCAACCCCACAACCGGAGAAGAAAAAACCGTAAAATACAAACAAGCTCAACCCCTAATAGAAAGGGGTCAATGGCTCTTAAAGCAATGATAAATCGCATAAAATAGGCAGTACTTTTTAATTTTCAGCACTAATAAAACAAGGGTTTTTGCATCTAATTTTTTTATTTATAACTTCGCATTAAACTTGTGCCTATTGTAGGCAACATTATGCGTAAAAATTACGTCTAGTACAATGTATTAATTACCATCACTGTATGGATGAAACCAATAAACTTAGTAAGATGAAGCATAAATACACAAAGTTTCCATTTTTTCCATTTTCTATAATCATATTGCTGTTGAGCTTTACCTGTCATTTATCGGCTCAACCTTTTACATTCACAACGGCAGGTGCAACAGGTGCGTCTGGTCCGACTCAAGGCCAAATCAATTCAGCCTACGCGGGTACAGCTCTTGCAAACCAAGTTACTTCGGTGAATGGAATACAACAGTGGAATGTTCCTTCCTCCGGTTTGTATCTTATTGAAGTTTTTGGAGCCCAAGGCGGCGGAAATTCCGGGGGGCTTGGCGCTCACATGCAAGGCGAATTCACATTGCAAGGAAACGACTTACTTGAAATTTTGGTGGGTCAAGAAGGAGTGACAAATGACAATGGTAACGGAGGTGGAGGCGGCTCATTCGTAATTCTTAGCGGACAACCGCTTATTGTTGCCGGAGGAGGAGGGGGAAACAATGGTACAGCCAATTCAAATAGCAACGCTAACTCCGGCCAAAACGGTAACACGGGTATGGGTGCAAATGGATCAGGTTCAGGAGGTGCAAACGGTCAGCCCGGTCAAAGTACGCAACGCGCACAGGGCGGTTCAGGCTGGTTAGGTGACGGCCCGGTTTTTACTCAAAACACAAGCGATACACCGGCCAGAAGTTTTAATAACGGTGGTGAAGGTGGACAACACAATACCAGTGCGGGCGGCGTTGGCGGATTTGGTGGTGGAGGAGGGTCTTGGAATACGGGCTGGAGAGGCTCTGGCGGTGGTGGCGGTTACTCAGGCGGCGGTGGTGGTCACCAAAACTCAAATCCCGGAGTTCACTACGGTGGCGGCGGTGGCTCATTCAACTCGGGTAATAACCCTGTAAACCAAGGTGGGGTTAATTCAGGCGACGGTTTGGTGATTATAACTCCAATGAGTCCGGGGGCTCCAAATGACGCAGGAATATCTTCTATTGATTCTCCGGCAGGACAAACCTGTGCCGGGAATCAGCCGGTTACCGTAACCATCACAAATTACGGTTCTGAAATTTTAAATACAGTTACAGTGAACTGGGAAGTTGGCGGTCAACTTCAACCTCCCGTGACATACAACAATCCTATTGACACACTTAATGGTCAAAACCCCAATACTGCACAAATAAATTTGGGATCTTTCAATTTTCAAAATTTGCCTGATACCACCATTCGTGCATGGACCTCTATGCCTAACGGCGTTCAAGATACTGTGCCGTTTAATGATACGGCAGTGGCCAATGTAGATATTAACTTTGCGGTTGTACAAGTGATTTCTTCACAACCGCCCACCTGCCCTGATGTTGCCGACGGTCAAGCCATAGTTACTTCCCTGGGAGGTACTCCACCTTTTGAGTTCTTTT
>PXEK01000123.1 GCA_003564735.1 Cryomorphaceae bacterium | reverse complement strand
GTGCGCATGAACGCATCCTTTTTGAACGCTTCTCCACAATGCTGGAAAAAGAGGGCGCTCCCTCACAACAATCGTTGTTTCCGCAGCAAGTAAATTTCAACCAAGCCGATGCCGATTTAATTCAAGAATTACAGCCCGGTCTTAAAAAATTAGGGTTTGAAATATCACCCTTTGGCAAATCAGGGTTTATTGTTCAGGGCATGCCCGAGTATGCAGCACACCAAGATCCTGCCGAGTTATTGGAGGGAGTTCTAGAAAATTTCAAAAATAATCGCAATGAGTTGAAATTAAATAAGCAAGAAGCTTTTGCAAGATCCTTGGCTCGAAAAACGGCTATTGGGACGGGTAAAAAATTAAGCGACGAAGAGACTCAAGTGCTTTTAGATGAGTTGTTTTCATGTGAAAACCCCAACACTACACCAACGGGGCTCCCCATCATCAAACCTTTGGGGCCGGCTTTTTTTGATGATATTTTACAGTAACACTCTAATTCACTAAATTTTATACTGTGATATTCGTTCATGCCTACCATCAACTTTCAACCTTAGAATTCACCTGCCCCGAGGTAAAGTGAACATTTTTGAGTATGCTTTCTTATACTCATAATGTCGCTAGAAAACCTTTACTTTGCGCGTTTTGAAAAACAAATAAAAACAGCATGAGTCATTACCAAGCCGGCGGCTTTAATATGCTGCCACCCATTGTAAAAAACCTTTTGATAATTAACGGCATTATGTTTTTGGCTACCATGGTGTTGCAAATCAATTTTGGCATTAACCTGAATCAAATCTTGGGCCTTCACTGGATCGCTTCTGAAGATTTTGAGTGGTATCAGGTGATTACTTATATGTTCATGCACGGCGGATTTGGTCATATTTTCTTCAATATGTTCGCCGTTTGGATGTTTGGCAGTGCTATAGAAAATACATGGGGGTCAAAAAGGTTTTTGACGTATTACATCATTACCGGAATTGGCGCGGCTGTTTTGCATTACGCTATCATGTATTTTACTGATTTAGCCCCCATCATTAATTTAATTGACAACTTCTTGCATGCACCGGGCCCGGATACACTTAAAGCACTGTTGAGCGAGCATCAATTTCATATTAATCCCAATTTTCACCATGAAATCAACAGCCTTTACGAGGAAACAAAATTAGATTTAAACGCTGTGGCTCAAGGCAGCACAGCAGACCGGCACCTCGAAAACGCGTACACCTTTTTATCAGAATACCGACAGCATTTCCTCAATTTGCCTGTAGTTGTTGGAGCATCGGGGTCGTTGTTTGGCCTGCTGCTTGCTTTCGGGATGATGTTCCCTAATACTCGGTTATTTTTCATCTTTTTACCCGTGCCCATCAAAGCAAAATACTTTGTAATGGGCTACGGTGCTCTGGAACTTTTTTTGGGTTTACAAAATAGTGCGGGAAGTAATGTGGCTCATTTCGCTCATTTAGGTGGTATGCTTTTTGGCTTTATACTTATCATGTTTTGGCGAAAATTCGCCAAGGATGACGATTCGTTTTACAAACAGTTCTGAATTCACCAATTTCAGACTACATTTTTTTGAAGTGCGAAAAAAATAAACCTCCAAAGAACACTTTAATACATTAAACCGTTAAAAGACCATGGCAAATTTTATCGCGGAGGACTTTAAACGCATTATGAGTGGTAAAAATTACACTCAAAAGTTGATTCTGATCAACTGTATCATCTTCGTTGTCCTCAATATCTTACTCGTAGCTACCCCTCCCTCAACGGGTGAGGCCATTTTGAGAAATATCGGGTTACCGGCCGGGCTTACGGCCTCTATCCTAAAAATTTGGACTTACTTCACCTATATGTTTGTTCACGAAGGTTTCTTTCACCTTTTATTCAACATGCTTTGGTTGTATTGGATGGGTAGAATTGTGAGTGATATGTATGGCAGTGAAAGAGTCCTGCTCATGTACTTATTCGGCGGCCTTACAGGCGGGGTGGCTTTTATGTTAATTTCTTCTGCAGGCTTCATTTCACCCAATAGCTTCTTAATTGGTGCATCGGGCGGCGTTTTAGCCGTAATGGTGGGTACGGCAGCTTTATTACCTGATTATACTCTTCGCATGTTATTAGTTGGGCCGGTAAAACTCAAGTATTTGGCGTTGGTTGGTTTTGTACTTTCCACCGTTTTGGATTTCACCCAAAATATGGGGGGCAAAGTAGCACACATAGGTGGAGCTGCATTCGGACTCATTTATGGTCTGCAACTGAAAAAAGGTGTTGAAATTACCGACAAGCCCGTGAAGTTTTTTCATGCGGTTGTTGACGCTTTTAAACCCGGTAAAAACCTGAAAGTGGTTCATAAAAAGAAGACCTCAAAAAAGAAGACTAAAAGTTTTTCCGGAAATTTCACTAATCTCTCCGAAGCCGAAAAACAGCAAAGAGTAGACATCATATTAGATAAAATATCTCAAGCCGGGTATGACAGCTTAACAAAAGAAGAAAAAGACTTTCTTTTCACGATGAGTAATCGTTAATTTGCACAATGCGAATTGTGTATAAAGTACTTGTTGCACTCCTTACCACTCTCTCTGCACTGTTATTAATTGCAGCTTCTTTCTCTTCTATGGTGGGCCCCTCAAAATACCCTATCCTAACTGTGCTTTGTTTAGGTTATGAATATTTAGTTTTTCTCAACATCGGCATGATTGTTTTAGCCGCCTTCAAAAATAAAATATTCGCAATTTTACCTTTAGTTGCCTTGGGGTTCGGATTCCCGAAACCCGTTCAAATAGTACAGTTCAATACCCCTGCGATAATTGAGGAAAGTAAGGAAGAGAACGTGATATCGCTCACATCTTACAACGTACACCTATTCAATAAAACTCTATTTGTCAGCGATTTTAACTTACGCGACAGCATTGAAGCCTTCCTCATTCGTCAAAACTCTGACCTATACGTAATTCAAGAGTTCTACCACAATGATAAAAAACCGAGCGCAAATAATTTTGAACGAATACCTCAAAAATTAAATACTCCTTACATTTACTTTGAGCACGACAAAGGCAGAGACGAAACACCTTCACTCTTTTTTGGTTCGGTCATTTTATCAAAGTACCCCATTAAAGAGAGCGGCGTTGTAGTTACTTACAAAGGAGGAAAAGCTCAAGCCATTTATGCTGATATAGACCACCCCTCAGGAACGATTCGCATTTACAATATTCACCTCCAATCATTGGGCTTTGATGACTCTGAGTATGATTTTTTGCGCCGTGCTCACAAAATAGAAATTGAAAGAGCTTTTGAAGCGAGCCAAGGTATAGTTGATAAAATCGTCTCTGCGGCACAGGTCAGAACATCACAAATAATCGCTATTGAAGACCATATGCGAGGTTGCGAGCACCCTATAATTTTGGCAGGTGACTTTAATGAAACTCCTTTTAGCTTCAACATGACCGCGGTAAGGAAATACATGCAAGACGGCTTCATACACAAGGGGAAGGGATTAGGGAATACTTTTGAGGGAATAGGGTTTGTTCCCCCTTTAAGAATTGATTATATTTTATCATCTCAAAGCTTGAAGTTTTTAGACTTCAAAACTCACCCCATTGATTTTTCTGATCATAGACCCGTTACGGCTAAACTTCTCAATACCGAGAGAAGTATTTAGTTTTGCTCCTTTCAAAAACGCGTAATTATTTAACCATTGAACAATGCCAAAAGATTGCAATTATCACAAGTCTTTGAGATACCATTACTTTTGCAGTATAAACAAATCCATAAATGAACTCGTTTGAGTACTTTCCATTTCTGCTCACTTTTATTGGGGCATATCTTTTAGGTTCCATTCCCTCCGCGGTTTGGTTGGGAAAAATTTTCTATAAAATTGATGTACGCAAATATGGAAGCGGTAATGCCGGAGCCACCAATACATTCAGAGTTTTGGGCCCCAAAATAGGCTTGCCTGTCCTCATTTTGGATACGCTAAAAGGATATTTCGCCGTACAACTCATTCAGTTTATTACACATTTGCCCGCGGGCTGGGACCCCGTAAGCGTGCAACTAGTCTTGGGTGCAACCGCTTTGTTAGGCCATATACTACCGGTTTTCGCCGGGTTCAAGGGAGGAAAAGGTATTGCTACCCTCTTGGGCATTATATTCGCCGTACACCCTTTGGCCTCTTTTTTAAGCGTGGTCATATTTTCCCTGGTTTTTACCCTGTCAAAAATAGTTTCACTCGCTTCTATTACTGCAGCCATGAGTTTTCCCTTTATAATAATTTTGATTTTCAAGCCTGAAAGCACAGTTTTATCGGTTTTTAGTGTTATTATTGCAGTGCTTGTTTTATTTACGCATCGAAAAAATATTATACGCATTTTAAATAACGATGAATCAAAGTTTCGATTTGCCGACAGGAAAAACAAGGATAACTAACTGATAATAAATTTTTAACCGTGAGATTGCCCTTTCCTATCAAGTCTGTTTTTTATTTGTTTTCCGTTGGTCTACTATTTCTGAGCTTCAACATATCTGCTCAAGATAGAAAAACACGCGACACCGAAAACTCTGCAGATGAAGCCTTTTCAAAAGGGCATTATAGCGAAGCTAAAAAACTCTACAGCAATCTTGTCTCTCTTTACCCTCAAAACCCGACATACAACTACCGATACGGTGCGAGTCTTTTATTTTCAGAACCCGATAAATCCAAAGCATTAAAATATCTTGACTTCTCAACTTCAGTTTCCGATGCCCCCGACGAAGCATGGTATTTTACGGGACTCGGCTACCATTATAACTACCGATTCGATGAGGCTCTAAAATACTATGAAAAGTTCAATGCAAAAGCGAGTAACCGAAAAAAAAGACAATACCCCGTTCAACGCCAAATGCGAATGGCTGAAAACGGTAAAAAGCTTCTAAAAACTATAGTAGAACCGCACGTTAAAAACATAACGCAAACCTCCATCGCCGACTTCCACCTTAGCTATGCACTTGAAAGTGAAAACCTCAAACTCATTCGCCAGTTGGATGAACTACGAACAAAGGCAGATAAAAAAAATAACTATTTTTCATTGATGTACAAGCATGCCGATCACGATGAAATTTGGTACTCCTCTTACGGTGACGATCACACCGGTGATTTAAACATATTTAAAGTAAAAATAGACAGTAAAGGTAATTTCTCCTCCCCCGAAAAATTACCTGAGGCGATTAACTCAGCCTATGATGATGCCTACCCTTTTTACAACTATAACACCAACACCCTTTACTTTTCATCCAAGGGTCACACTTCAATGGGAGGATATGATCTTTTCAGTATATCGTACAATCCCCAAACCAACTCTTGGGGAACGGCACAAAATATGGACTACGCCTTCAATACTCCCGATAATGACTTTTTGTATTTAGAAACGGACAATACCGCCTTTTTCACATCTTCTCGCAACAATAACGAAGGCAGAGTCACGGTTTATGAAATAGAACCGGCAGAACGACAATTACGGACCGCTTACCTCATTGGTACTTTTGAAAAAGGATTATACAAAGGTGCAGAAGTAACAGTCACCGACACAAAAAACAACACGGTTGTACAAAATTTCAATACCGATGAAGAAACAGGGCGGTACACCCTCACTTTAAACAACAACTCAAAGTATATTTTTACCGTAAAACCCAAAGGATCAAACACCTCACACCAAGGCGATGTACGCATACCCAAAATCAACTCGGCGAAACCGCTTATACAAAACATGCGCATTATTGAAACGGCGGATGAAGAAAAACTGATTATCAATAACCGGTTCAACGAAACACCGCAAAACGCCGAGCTCATGGCCGATTATTTTTCTGCCATAGCCAATTTACAAAAAGTAGAAACACGGGGTGTGGATGAGGCTCCGGAAAATGACGCAATACGCGCAGCCCTGGAAAATAAAAAACAAGAATACGAGAAAAGTGCGAATCAAATTTCAAAAGAGGCTGATCGCGCCACAGCTCTAGCCCAAGAAAAACTTGAAGAAGCAGAAAAGTATAAAGTACAACTCGAGCAAAACACCGGAAGTCGAAGTGTAGAACAAGATTATACCAACGCTCTTGCCGCCGCAGACGCGGCAGCTCATTATGCCATTTTTCTTCAAAACCGATCGCAAACAATGAATCAAAGAGCGGATGAGCTTGCCCAAACCCAACGTACGGTAGACAAAACTATCGAAAATAACAATCGTGAGGAAACCGTCAAACTCTATTCTCAATTTATTAATGAACACCCTGATAACCCGTCCAAAAACGATGACGCGGCTTATGAGGCCTATTTAAAGTCGGCCGAAAAGAGCGAATCAAAAGCCAAAGAATATCGCTCCAAAAGTGAAGAGCTGCAGAGAGAAAAAGAAAAGCTGAAAACACAACTGAACTTTTTAAACAGCGAAAAAAATCGCACTAAAAAGAAGCGAGAACAAGAAAAGTTTCAAAATGAAATCAACCTCGTTAGAGAAGACCTTGAATCCATTAACCACGACATTGAGGTCTATGAAAGAAAAGAGCGCTACGCCACTGATGAGGCCGAACAACTGGCTATCCGTACCCAAACCCTTAAAATGATTCGGCCCGAAATTTCAAGATCCCCCGTAAGTCCCACCCCTACTGATGCCCTTGCCCTTTTGGAAAAAGCCGAAAAAGAAAAGAAAAGTGATTTACCCGTTAGCGTACAACAATCTGAGTTAGATAAACCTGAAACCGCACTTGTCGATAAAGATAATTTACGTTCAGAAGAGGGCGAAAAAGAAGTTTCCCAACCCGGTATCGAAAATAAAGAAGCCATAGCAACTGATAACGAAATAAAAGAAACGGAGGAACTAAGTGATTTTGAAAAACTCAGAGCGCAACGATTAGCTAAACGAGAGAGAGAGATAAACAAAGACTCAACAAAAGCCCACGCACAAGAAGAAACAAACACTGAACGACTGCGCAAAACAAACTCTAAATCAACCGCAAAGAATGATAGTGAGCCCAACCTCGCGACAGCTCAAACAGAAACAGACGAATCAAAAGAAAGCACTTCAACCGCTGCCGATTATCGAGAAAGCACCGTTCCCGAAGGACGGGAAGATTTAACGGGCGGGGTCGAAACTGCCGAGCAAGATCGCACTCAAGCACCGCTAGCTGAAACTCAACCTGAATATAAACCTCCCGCTTACGAAGCTCATTACGAAGAGGTACAAAATAAAATTGATAATATTTTAGACCCGACAGCTCAGGCGCTGGCACAAGTAAACGCAACAAGAGATTACCTCGATGCCACACGTCAAGAGTCTGCACAATTGAGGGCAAAACGCCCCACTTCGAGTGAAGACCTGCGCAATTTAATTGATGACAGACTTGAAACACTCGAAAATCGCGAAAAAGAACTGGAAGACACTTTGGAAACCGCAGAAAAAGAATTTTACGCCGGTCATAAGCCCAATGCAGAATTTAATCCCGGTGAGGAGTTTGAAGAATCATTCACTATTCAAGATATTGAAGATAAATTCTTTTTTGAGTACGAGACCTTGGATGAGAAAAACCCCACCGCAAAAGCCGAAAAGTCAATTGATATCACCCGTCAATATATTTTAGAGCTTGAAAGTGTAAAACAAAAACTCGAAGCACGAGAATCTTCACTGCCCGGCGGTAGTCCTAACAAGATTAAAATTAAAAGAGAACTCCGGTATATTGAAGATGCAATTGAGCTGAAAAATCGTCAAATCACATACAACGAAACACTACTCGCTCAATCTGAAATTGAACAATACAGCGAAAACATTGACGTTTCTCTCCCCAAAACAGAAACACTTTACTCAAGTACTGAACGCACTCGAATTGATGAAACCGCACAAAACGAGACAGCCTTTGCCGATACCAAAAATGACGAACCGACCCGGCAAGATACACCACAAGCCGATCGCAAAGATCAGGAAAGTGCAACTCGAAGAAAAAAGCCTACAGCGGCTCAAAAAACGAAATCAAAATCTCAAAACCCTGTGGTAAACGAAACGCTTACAAACCTCAATGAGGAACAAACAAAATACGAAAAAAGCGTGAAGAAGGCAGAAAAAGATATTGAAAACGCGAGAGAAAACTTAGAAGGCGCCAAAAGACGAAACCGACGAGAAGCCGAACTAAATCTCAATAACGCACAAGCTGAACTGAGCATCGCTCAACGCAATTTAGAAATGACCTCAATACTAAAAACCAAAGTTGAAGAAATAGTGACAAGACCCGGTGAGGCTCAAGTTTACAAATCTTTAGAAGATAGTGCTCAAGCTGCTCGTGACCGGTCTGCACGTTTGTACCGAGAAGGAGAGCAATTGAGAGACGCCGGGAAAGCAAAAGAAGCGCAAGAAAAAATAGAGGCATCAGGGCGCATGAGTAAACGCGCTCTATCGTTTGAAAAACTCGCGCAACGACTCAAAGAAATCGAAACCGAAGCAGCTAAGACAAGAGAAATTCATGAACCTGCCGATTACGAAGTTCCCGATGGTGAATTAATTGCGTTTGAATCTGCAGTTTCATTGACAAACGAAGAACAAATAGAGCTGCGCACCGGCACGCATTATCGCGAATATGAACAAGCCGAAAACAAATTCCGAAACGATTTACTTCGAGCCTCCACACAGTATGACGATGCTCGCGACATGGAATACAAAGGGGCTCAACTCAATAGAGCAGCTCAACGAAAAAAACAAGAAGGAGCTAGCGAAGCCGAAATCAAAGCCGTTGAGGAGGAAGCCCAATACCTTTATGAGCAAGCCCAAAAGCAAAAGAAACTGGCTGCAGAGCAAAGAAGAGAAGCTATTGTAACATTCAACTTGGTACGTCAGGGTTTGCTTGATGAAGATACGGAAGAGTCAAATCGACTCATCGCACTTATAAATCAAAGAGATGAAGACATAAAATCACTGGCTTCAACGCCGATTAGTGCACTTGACTCGAAAAAAAGCTTTACCGAAGCGACAATCGCTGAAGAAGGTACCCCCGGCTCGCGTGAAACGACTGTTGCTCAAACACCCGAAAAACCTACATCCGCAGAAAGTGAAATAAGAGCAACGGATGAGCGCCTAACCAAAACGGCAGGTAACGAAAAACAAAAGCGTTCAACAGCGCAAACTACGGCTGCCGCTTTTAGCATGAAAGCTTCCGGTGAAAGCGCTACTGGTAATGCTCCCCTTATCCCTTTCATAACGGCTGAGGATGCCGTAACATATAGAGTTCAAGTAGCGGCATTTAGGGAGCGGGTTTCGACAGATTACTTCCCCTTTGAGCCAATGAGTGCATTGGAATTGCCCAATGGCATCATTAGATATTTAGCCGGGAATTTCAACAATCGAAATACGGCCGAACAAGCCAAACAACAAATTCAGCAAGCGGGTTATCCCGATGCGTTTGTAGTAGCGTACCGCGGTAACGAAAATATTTCATTGGCTGCGGCGGCTTCATCCGTTAAGCCCACCGCAGAAAGACCTGATGCAACTGTAAATCAACCCACCAAAACAGCTGAAAGCTCACAAGGAACCATAACTGCACCCCAAACACTTACCCCGCAAACAGGAGTACGTGTGCAAGTAGGCGATTTAGCAGATGTGGAAAATCGCGGTCAATTCTTCTACACAGTTCAAGTTGGTGTTTATTCCACAACCACTCCTTTTGAATCCCTTCCGCGTATTTCTCCAATGAACAAGGAGGATTTAGGCACGGGAGTTTCCCGTTACAGCACCGGCGTATTTACCGATTTAGACAAAGCCGTTCAAGCTAAAAATAATATTCAAAACACCGTACCCGATGCCTTCGTAACTGCATACTTCAATGGCGAAAGAGTGAGTATTGAAAGGGCAAAGGAATTGGGTTCTGACCAAAATTATACATTGGAACAAGCCCCCGAACAAACCCGCGAAAGAATTACACAACCTGAAAAACAAGAAACAGATGTGAGACAAGAGCCCGTTGAAGAAAAAACGACTCAAACCGCACAAGACGTTTCAATTCGAGATAAGGAAGACGACAGCCGCGAACAGACTAAAGAACGTAAGCAAGAAGCACCTAAAGGTATTAAAGAAGGACAGTTAACTGTTGAGGTAGGTCCATATGAAGGTAATGTCCCCGTGGCTGATGCTCGAGAAATACTGCAACTCTCAAAAGTGGGTGTAAATATTCAAAAAAGCGGTGGCTCCACATTCTATCAAATTGGTATTTTTGACGACAATGAAGAAGCGGAGAAACTTGCACGCAGTTTGCGACGTAAGGGACTTAGAGAAGCTAAAGTGATTGAATACAAAAAATAGGACAACACAATGATAAACCATTTAGAAACAATAGAGTATAACACACCTAATGTAGCTGAGGAAGTAGACATTGAAACCATTTTAAAAGAAGTTGACGAAAAACACCTCGTTCTTTTCAATGATGATGTAAACACATTCGATCACGTAATAGACTGCTTGGTGAAAATTTGTGACCACAAACTTGAACAAGCCGAGCAATGTGCATACATCGTTCATTACAAAGGAAAGTGCGATGTAAAAAGAGGTACTTTTGAAAAACTAAAACCCAAATGCGAAGCGCTTTTAGATAAAGGACTGTCAGCAAAAATAGTGTAGCCATTCTTGAGCCGGTAAGTCATAAAATATGCTCGATTAACCATCTGTAAATGATGAATACTATTTAGCTAAAAAATAATTTACACACCTAACCTTGCAGTTAAAGGCGCACCGCTCCTGAATAAAAAAACAATGAAAATCAAAAACATTTACATATGGCTTACGTCGGCTCTACTTGTGGCTTGCACAACGGTACCCATATCAGGTCGTAAGCAAATGAATTTATTGAGAGAGAGTACCATGCTTGAAATGAGTTTTTCTCAATATCAAGAAATGATGAATGCGAGTCCTTTGGCCTCTCAATATGACGAAGACAAAAAATTGGTGAGAAAAGTAGGGCACAAACTGGCCGACGCTTGTGAGGCATTTCTCAAAGCTAACGGACAAAGCAAAAGAGTGAAAGGTTTTGAATGGGAGTTCAACCTCATACAAGATGATCAAGTAAATGCTTGGTGCATGCCCGGCGGTAAAATTGCGTTTTACACGGGTATAATGCCGATTTGTCAAGATGAGTTAGGCGTTGCTGTAGTGATGAGCCATGAAATCGCCCACGCCGTTGCCCGTCACGGAAACGAGAGAATGAGTCAGCAACTCAGCACGCAAATGGGCGGTATGGCACTGGGCGCTGCCTTGGGTCAAGAACCGGGGAAAACAAAAGATTTGTTTCAATTGAGTTACGGACTCAGTACTCAGTTAGGAACATTGGCGTTTTCCCGCAGACACGAAACTGAAGCCGATCAAATGGGTTTAGTATTTATGGAGTATGCGGGATACGACTCTGAAGCTGCGATTGCCTTTTGGAGCCGCATGGCCGAATTGAGCGGGGGCTCTCCACCTGCCCTGCTCTCCACACACCCCCCAAGTGAACAACGTATTGCCGATATTAAAGAATTTATACCCGTAGCCAAATCAATGGCCGTGAAAAAGTAAAATATGGATATTACTACCGCACTAATATTTGTAACTATTGGGCTCATCTTATTACTCGTTGAGGTCTTTCTTATGCCGGGGACAGCAATCTCAGGAATTGTGGGTTTAATTTGTCTCGTGGTGGGTATCATCATTGGCTATAATGTTAGTGCTACCTACGGCACGGTTATTCTTGTACTCACGTTACTCATCAGCGGCGGACTTTCGGTAAAACTGTTACGCGCCGAAACATGGGATAAATTGACCATAAAAGACAATATCACCTCCAAATCAGGACCCGGGGATAGTTTGTTAGAAGTAGGTGATAAAGGTAAAAGTATTACGCGCCTAAACCCCGGAGGAAATGCACGAATTAAAGATGAATATTTAGAAGTAACCGCACGAAACAACTACATCGATAGCGGCGTTAAAATCAAAGTAGTTAAAATTGAAGGGCGACGTGTTTTTGTGGAGCCTTTAACCTAAAAAATTGTATTATGCTGTATTTACTTAACTCTTCAACTAGTTGGGGCGTGACCATCGGTTTAGCCGTGGGAGCCCTTATCTTATTTTGGATAATTCTCTATTTCGTTCCCGTTGGCCTGTGGTTTAGAGCGGTAGTTTCGGGCGTTCGTATCTCGCTTCTTCAACTCATTGTTATGCGTTGGCGTAAAGTTCCGCCATCGGTGATTGTGGATGCGCTCATCAACGCCACTAAAGCCGGACTCACACTTGGCTCAGATCAACTTGAAGCGCATTACCTCGCAGGGGGTAATGTCAAAAATGTGGTTATGGCCTTGATCAGCGCCGATAAAGCGAATATCGATCTCGACTTTAACTCCGCAACTGCCATTGACCTGGCAGGTAGGAATGTTTTTGAGGCCGTTCAAATGTCAGTGATACCCAAAGTAATCGAAACACCGCCGGTTACGGCCGTGGCCAAGGACGGTATTCAGCTTATTGCCAAGGCTCGCGTAACGGTACGTGCCAGTATTAAGCAACTTGTTGGTGGTGCGGGTGAAGAAACGGTTCTTGCACGTGTTGGTGAAGGTGTTGTATCTTCCATAGGTTCGGCAGATTCACACAAAGCCGTACTTGAAAATCCCGACATTATTTCCAAAACGGTATTATCAAAAGGTTTGGACTCCGGTACGGCATTTGAAATTCTTTCCATTGATATTGCCGATGTGGACATAGGTAAAAACATTGGTGCCGAACTCCAAACTGATCAGGCTGAGGCAGATAAAAATATCGCACAAGCCAAAGCCGAGGAGCGTCGAGCCATGGCCATCGCCGAGGAACAAGAAATGAAAGCCAAAGCTCAAGAAGCACGAGCCAAAGTAATTCAGGCCGAGGCCGAAGTTCCACTTGCCATGGCTGAAGCCTTTAGAAGCGGAAACTTGGGCATTATGGACTACTACAAAATGAAAAATATTGAGGCCGATACGGAAATGAGAGGCTCAATATCACAGCCCAAAGGGTCACAAGGCGGATCTGACAGCAGCTCATCAAAAAAAGGACGTAAAAAAGATTAACTCTCTTTTTGATTGTCCCGAATTGTTTATCAAAACTAAAGGCAACCTTTTACCTCCAGGGTACGGGGTTGCCTTTTTTCATTTAACAGGCATGCGAAATAGTTTGATTACCATCGTGCAAATACCCGTGTTAAAAAACTAAACCGAAAATATCAAACAATCGCCCAGCGCAAGAGTTAGTTCCATACATAGATAATCATCAAAAACATTGTATTATGTGGAAAGAAGAAAACAACACGTTAGTTTATAAAAAACAATTCAATGACTTCAATGAGGCTTGGGGATTTCTCAACCGTGTAGCGCTCATCGCTGAACAGCAAGGGCATCACCCAACCATTGAAAATACCTACAATAAAGTAAAGTTGACCGTCACTACCCACGATGCAGACAACACTCTTACAGATAAAGATCACGCTTTCGCTAAGGCAGTGGATTTTTAATTCGCGCTTAACGCACAATCGATACGCCCGTGCGTACCCGAAAGCTGCGGCATCCTGACTGTTAGGTTCACAAACGGTGAGGTTTTTAATTAGCGGGTAACGAGTTGATAAACAGAGTTCTCACACGAAGTCCCGGAGTCACAAAGGAGTACAGAGCCACGACGACTCGGGAATAGCGCAGAGGACGATTATAGGTTACCTCAAGGTTAGTATTTCAAAACAAGAGTCGCCCGCAAATCAAATCCGCAAAAATCTACATAATCCGGGTTATCCGCCTGCCCAATCAACTTTACCGGCTTAGGGTGTGCTATTTCTTAACAGCTAACAGCTGAAAGAATACCTAGACGCTTTTAACGTTATTGCTCAATTCACGAAAGTGAATCAGTGTCTATTAATCAATTTTTTGCAACTTTCTACGCTTAAATAGTTTACCGTTTCCAAAACCGGTATCAATTATTTCACCTTTTTTGAGTATCCACCTTTCACCGACAAAATATCTAATATCTTCAATTTCAGGTTCAATAATGCGTAATTCCAAATAACTGAGGTTAGAATCAAAAGGAATTAAAAACTCCTGTGTGAATGAGACACGTAGTTTATTCGCTGAAATTTGTGGTAATCTACATATACCGTCCAAACGGGCTTGATTTTTCACAAGGACTTCATCGTCTTTCAATAACTCGCAGGTGATAAATGGTCTTACTTCATCTCCTCCTTCTTCTAATAGTTTAACCGTCAAGGAATCACTATTATGAGAAATATAATTTTCCATTTCATAACCTGATATCAAAACTTCATTAGGCCGGTTATCTCCGTTCAGGATAACCCTACTGTCTTTTCTCTTCCAAACACCGCTAATAGTGTCAATTCCAAAACAACTACTCGACACATAATCAAAAGTATAATCTTCACTGAAAGTCATCTTTTGAGCCGTATTATAAGACGTTCTTTCTTAATAAGATCCAAAAACATCTTTATCACTTAAGTTCCTTGCGGATTGGCAAGCAATAAGAAGACCAAATACAGGCAGATAAATTACACTAAAAACAAAATTAGCTTTGATTTTCAAGATTATAATTTTGAATGAGTAATCCCCCGCACTTCTAAAGCGCGGGCTTTATTGTATTTCACACTCAATCACTTCGCATTTTTCACAATTTCCTCAACTACATCGGGATCGAGAAGCGTAGAGGTATCTCCCAATTTATCGGGTTCACCTTCGGCGATTTTACGTAAAATACGACGCATGATTTTTCCCGAGCGCGTTTTAGGTAAGCCCGTAACGAACTGAATTTTTTCGGGCTTGGCTATTTTACCTATTTCCTCCACTACGGTTCCCACAATGGAAGACCTTGCATCATCTTCATCGTCGGGCATTTTTTCACATACCACATAGGCATAAATACCTTGTCCTTTCACCTCGTGCGGATAACCTACCACGGCCGATTCCACCACGTTTTTGTTGGCGTTAATGGCTTCTTCGATTTCTGCCGTACCGAATCGGTGTCCGGAAACGTTAATCACATCATCCACTCTGCCGATTACACGGTAAAGTCCATCCTTATCTCGTTTGGCACCATCTCCCGTAAAGTAATGATTTTCAAATGCTGAAAAGTAGGTTTGCCGGCAGCGTTCATGATCACCATAAGTGGTTCTGAGCATTGAAGGCCAAGGGAATTTCATACAAAGGAGTCCCTCCTTTTCGTTCTCGGTAATTTCATTGCCGTCATTATCGAGCAGTACGGGCTGTACTCCCGGTAACGGAAGTCCGGCATGTGCGGGCTTCATGGGCGAATGACTGCCCAATCCGGAAAGCATTATACCACCGGTTTCGGTTTGCCACCAGGTATCCACAATGGGGCAACGTTCCTTCCCCACGACATTGTAATACCAGCGCCAAGCCTCTTCGTTGATGGGTTCGCCCACCGTTCCGAGTACCTTGAGCGAATCCAAACTGTAAGAAAGTACATGGTCTTCACCTTGCCCCATCAAAGCCCGAATGGCAGTGGGTGCGGTGTAAAACTGATTGACTCCGTGTTTATCGCATACTTGCCAAAAGCGCCCGGCATCGGGGAAAGTGGGTACGCCTTCAAACATCATGGTGGTAGCTCCCGAAACCAGAGGTCCGTAAATGATATAGGTATGTCCGGTAATCCAACCCACATCTGCGGTGCACCAATACACATCACTTTCTTCACACTGGAATACGTTTTGGAACGAATAAGCCGCATAAACCATATACCCGCCGCACGTGTGCACTACCCCTTTCGGCTTACCTGTAGAGCCGGAAGTATAAAGGATAAACAACATATCTTCGCTGTCCATAGGCTCGGGAGCGCACTCCTTTTCCATGCCTTGCACGGCATCGTGCCAATAGAT
>PXEK01000009.1 GCA_003564735.1 Cryomorphaceae bacterium | reverse complement strand
GCATTTTCGGGGTCGGCATCCAAAGCTTTACTAAACAATTCAATCGCTTGTTCGTAATTTTGTGCCTTGTATTCCTTCTTGCCCCTGTCAAAATAATTCATAGTATATGTCTTTGAAAATTTTCCCTGTGTATCGTAAATATTGTAACGCACAAACCTACTTTAAAGTTGAGTCAAACACCAAACTTGTTGAGCGGCAAATATTGGGTGATAAATATTTTGAAACGGTAGTAAACGCTGCACAATATCCCGAAAAACTTAAAATCAGCGAAATCATCACACTGCAAAATTCAGATTATTGTGAAAGCACGGCTCAAGAGTTCAACAACATTGATCGCGATTACCGCCGTGTAGCGTTTTAATCATCTTGATATGTGGAATACCGTCCTCTTTGTAAGCATCTCCAGTGGCTATAAAGCCCAAATCGGTATAAAACCTTTGAAGGTACAATTGAGCTGATATTTCGATTTTTCGTGCCTTTTTATTTTTTATTTCGGTAAGAACCACATCCATTAGCTTTTTCCCGAGGCCTTCCATTCGTAAAGATTTACGTACTGCCACCCGCCCGATGTGAAAACTATTTTTTTCTAT
The DNA here is from genome assembly GCA_003564735.1 of Cryomorphaceae bacterium. Lineage (GTDB taxonomy): Bacteria > Bacteroidota > Bacteroidia > Flavobacteriales_G > Salibacteraceae > Salibacter. Next base: position 15,310 of record PXEK01000009.1, on the reverse strand, counting down.
TCCCGGGTAATAACGGGCATATCCGCAAAGCTCATTCTCGCCGTTGATTAGTAAAACATGATTTGCGTTGATATCCACACCGTCACATTCGGGGTATGCACAATTTTGTTCCACCACAAAAACATCTATTCTCAATCTCAAAAGTTCATATAACTCCCGAGCACTTAACTCATCAAACCCTTTTGAAACAAAGCGATATTCCGAAACCTTTTGTGTATTCTGTTGTTCTACGTTTACTTTTGACATATATGTAGATGGTAATGTTTTTAGGCCTGCCCGATAAAAGCACTCCCGCCCGCTGAGCATTTGACGTTGTGCAGACGGTTGGGGGCTCTGACCAATAAAACACAATTTACAACCGATTACCGATTGATTTTACATTAAAATAAAAACACAATGCGAATTTACACACTTAAACGAGAACAATACTTACCTATCACCATGGAAAAGGCTTGGGAGTTTTTTAGTACTCCTCTTAATCTCAATGAAATGACACCGGATGATATGGCGTTTGAAATATTGACCGATGTTGAAGGACAAAAAATGTATCCCGGTATGATTATCAACTATAAGGTGAGTCCGTTCCCCGGAGTAAAAGTGCGTTGGACTACCGAAATTACGCATGTAAAAGATTTTAAGTACTTTGTTGATGAGCAGCGCTTTGGGCCGTATTCTTTTTGGCATCACAAACATTTTTTCGAAGAAGTTGAGGGTGGAATTAAAACCGTGGATATTGTAGATTACGGTTTACCCTTGGGCTTTTTGGGGACTATTGCTCATGAAATTTTGGTAAAGAACAAGCTCAAAAATATTTTTGATTTTCGATACAATAAAATGAAGGAACTTTTTGGCACGTTAGAGCCGGCAACTAAGCAAGAGGCGTGAACCGCGAATTGTGAACCTTTCCCTAACAAGAGTTTATAGCAGAATTAAAGTTCCGAAAATTCTAAATGTCAAACTTTTTTTGACACACTTTTTTGAATAGACTCTTAGACAGTTTGAGAACTCTCGGTTCACGTTGCATGTAAGCCTCGCCAATTAACCTGCAACGTGTTCCGCTTTACGCTTGACGCGTCACCTTCACCTTCACCTTCGCCTCAATCTTGACCTCGTCCTCGACCTTCTCGTTCCTTGTAATTTTCGTGAGCTAACCCCGAGTTACCTTCACCAATTTCCGGCCGCAGGCCGTCCCGACTTAGAAGCTTCGGAATTTTATTCCGCTAAAGCTTCTTGTTCGGGAACCTTTCAGCTCTTCTTCCTTATAAGCCCCGCCACTTCACCTGCAACAAATCACGCTTCACGCTTCACGTATTAATATTCCGCACTATATTTGACACCGGTTAATTGCGATAATATGAATCCACTCATAGAAAAAATCAAAGAAGTCGAAAAACCGGCACTCAAGTTGGATCCCGGCACTGAACAACGCGATGCCTACCGACGCGAGGTAACACGTTACAGCGAAGACTTTCTACACCGACTCAACAGCGATAATGCTTACAACGGCAACAATGATAAAACGATCATCAATTCGTTAGAGGTGAGCGAAACCGGCAAGCCCCTGCCCCAATTGCTCGAAATTTTTGAAAAAGCAGTAGAAAAACCCGGTATCAACGCGGCATCCCAAGGTCACTTAGGCTACATTCCGGGGGGCGGACTTTACCCCGCTGCTCTGGCCGATTACCTGGCTGCTGTCACCAATAAATACGCGGGAATTTACTTTGGGAGTCCGGGCGCGGTACTCATAGAAAACAAAATGCTGGATTGGCTCAAAGAGATTATGCAATTCCCCAAAGAAGCTACCGGCCATTTGAGCTCAGGAGGCTCTATAGCTACACTTACCGCCATTACGGCTGCTCGCGACGCACACGCCGTTACGGGAGCCGCCGCCGAAAAGGCCGTTATATACTCCTCTACACAAGCCCATCACTGCTTGCATAAAGCCATTCGAATTGCGGGCCTGTCCCCGGCAATTCATCGTGAAATACCTACCGACTCACAACACAAATTACCCCCCGATATTTTGGAAGTCCAAATAAAAAAAGATAAACAAAACGGACTACAACCCTTCTTGGTAGTGAGCTCGGCAGGCACAACCGATACCGGCGCCGTTGACGACTTAGACGCTGTTTCCAACATCGCTCAAACTTACGGACTCCACCACCATGTTGATGCAGCTTACGGCGGATTCTTCATTTTAGTCGATTCGCTAAAAAGTCGGCTCAAAGGCATCGAAAAAGCCGACTCCATCACCATTGACCCGCACAAAGGAATGTTTTTACCCTACGGTATTGGTGCGGTTCTGATTAAAGATACACTTTCCACAATGAAAAGCCATCACTACAAAGCCAATTACATGCGCGACGCTTACTCCGATGACGTTGATTTATCACCCGCCGATCTTTCCCCTGAACTCACCAAACACTTTCGCGGTTTGAGAATGTGGCTTCCGTTGCATTTATTCGGTGTACAGGCTTTTCGCAGCGCACTGGAAGAAAAACACCTCCTCGCCCTTTATTTTGAAGAGGAAATGAGAAACAACGGATTTGAAACAGGCGGAAAACCCGAATTATCGGTAGTGATTTTTAGGTATAAAGGCGACCTAAACGAGCAGCGAGCCGCAACCTTCAACAACGAGCTGGTGCGCCGCATTCACCTTGACGGCAGAGTGTTTTTATCGGCTACCACCATCAACCGGCAAACTTGGTTGCGCTGCGCTATACTCAGTTTTAGAACACATTTGAGCACCATCAGGCAAACGGTGGGCATCATCAAAAAATTGAAAAAAGAAATTAAAGCTCAAAACCTTGAGTAACTCCCATACCCCTTAGAACAACCCATAAAAAACAAAACCCCGAATTGGCACGTTACAAAGGACTATGTTCTCCAACCCTATTTTTTTGTACTTTTGACAAGTTTGATTTGTGATTTAAAACAACAAAAATGGCACTTAGCGACAACCAACTCATCTTCGCGCTCATCGTACTGGCTGCATTCATCATAGTTATAGCCTTTGCCTACACTAAAGATGCGAGAAAAAACCCTACATTATTTAAAGGAACATGGAAAGTATTACTCGGTATTGTACTCACATTTATTCTGTTTTACGCCGCCGTAAAATTATCGGCGTAATTGCGCTCATTCTCTTACTTGCCTCTTGCGATTCTCCGCTTGTCGACGATAGCAATAATGAGGATTCGGGATACACCCGTGATGATGCACTAGATGAAATTTTAGAGACGGGTAAAATACACGCCCTTACCGATAACAGCGCCACCGGTTATTTCATCTACCGCGGCGTACCTATGGGCTACGAATATGAACTGCTGGAGCTTTTCTCCAATTATTTAGATGTCGATTTAGAAATAACGGTCATTGATGAAACCACGTCTATTTTAGACAGTTTGGAAAACGGCTTCGGGCACGTGGGAGCCGCCAATTTTACGGTGACCAAAGCCAGGAAAGAAAGATTTTTATTTTCAGAACCCCACCTCAGCACCAGACAAGTATTACTGCAAAAACTTCCCGAAAATTACCGCACGCTCACTAGGGAACAAATCGACCGCCAATTGATTCAGGAGCCGAAAGACCTGGCGGGCAAGACCGTTCACGTAAGAAGGGGAACCTCATTTCACGAGCGTTTACTCAATTTGCAAAATGAAATAGGCGACTCCATCAACATTGTGTTGATTCCGTCCAATCTCGATTGTGACAGCTTGATGGCCCTTATCGACAGCGACAGTATTCAGTACTCTGTAGAGGATGAGAATATTGCCAACTTTTTTCAAACGTTTCACCCTCGGGTGGATATAAGAACTCCTATATCCTTCAGTCAAAACATTGCTTGGGTAATACCTAAAAACAGTCCCAAATTACGGGACACCATTAACGCTTGGATTGAAGGTGCGGGAAAATCATCTGATTACGCCTATATTTACAACAAGTACTTTAAGTGGACGCGCAAAGCGGGTCAAAAAGTGTCAGGACTTTACAGTTTAAGGGGAGGCGGCAGCATTTCTCCTTTTGATGATGTTTTCAAAAAATATGCTGAAAGCATAGGTTGGGACTGGTCACTCATTGCCTCATTGGTTCGCCAAGAAAGTAACTTTGACCCCACATCGCGCTCTTGGGCGGGAGCTTTGGGCCTTATGCAGTTAATGCCGTCAACGGCCTTGCAATTTGGTGTTGATTCGGGACAATTGTTTATGCCCGACCCCAACGTGTACGCCGGAACCCGATATATCGAAAAGGTGAGAGATTATTGGCAAAACGAGATACAACTCCCCGATTCACAAGAGGTCATTCACTTTACATTGGCCTCTTACAATGTGGGTATAGGACATATTCAAGACGCTCGACGCTTGGCGAAAAAACACGATCGCGACCCCGATGTTTGGTTCAATAACGTTGAGGATATGATTTTAGCAAAAAGCAATCCCGAATATTATCGGGATGAGGTGGTGCGCCACGGTTATTGCCGCGGACGAGAACCCTACAAATATGTGCGAAACATCATGCGCAACTATGAGCATTATCGCAACTTCTTGGAATAATAGAGAGTTTACTTACGTGCTCCTGAGTGTAAAACATGTGATTTCGGGGGGCATACCCACCCTACCGGGAAAACCTATGTAACCAAAGCCTCGGTTAACGTATAGCTTTTGTTCCCCCTCGGTGTACATTCCGCCCCAGCGTTCATACTTATATTTCACGGGACTCCACTTTATGTTGCCCAATTCCACCCCAAACTGTGCTCCGTGTGTATGGCCGGATAGCGTGAGGTCAATATCCCGATGTCGCGGTAAAATTTCAGCATCCCAATGCGAAGGATCGTGCGATAGTAAAATTTTGAAAGGTGACGAACTACCCGCCTTTGCCTTATTCACGTCACCCAACTGTGGAAAAGGCTTAATTCCCCAATTCTCCACGCCCAATAAATCGATACGCTGTTGGTTTTTCTCAATCACGGCGTGTTCATTCCTGAGTAATTGAAAATCCATTTCGCTAATGATTTCAATGAGTCGGTCAAAGTTGCGCTCCTTACCGTCAGCACTACTGTATTGACCGTAGCCGCCGTAATCGTGATTTCCCAATACGGCATACTTACCGTGCTTGGCTTTTAGCTTTTTGAAGTACGGAATCCACTTCTCGGCCTCTGCCGCATAGTTGTTTACCATATCGCCCGTAAATACAATTATATCGGGTTCAAGGCTGTTCATAATTTTGAGCGCTTCTTCCACGGGCTTAATGTTGTTGAAAAAACTGCCCAAATGCGCATCTGAAAATTGCACTACTTTAAATCCGTTAAACGCCTCGGGTATTTTGGAGGAAACTAAGGTTTCGTTCACCACTCTAAAATCCCACCGGCCTTTCAACATGCCGTACGCCGCTGCGGCAAAAGGTACGGCGGCGGTTACCGCGCCTATACGGTACAAAAACGCAAGGCGGTCGGGGCGGTAAGGCTCTGACCGAGAAAATGATGACAAACCGCTTACGTGATACAATTTGCGTAAAACCCACCAAACATCATCAACAAGCATAAATAGTCCAAAAAATAATTTGGGGATGTAGAAAAGCAAAGTTAACCCGAACAAAAAGTAGAAAAAACGGTAGTTTTCGTGATTTTTAAAGCTGAATATACCGCTAAAGGCAATGAGATAAGCCACAACGGTAACCCCAAAAAACAGCCAATGCACCCAAACGGCATAACGCGCAAATGAATCTTGCGACAGTGAGGAATACAGGGTTTTTACGCCACGTGCCACATACAAATCGACAAGAAAGAAAAAGAGTAAAAGAAAAAACAGAACGAGAAAGGGTGACTTCATGGCGTTGCGTTGTGTGCTTTTTTAATTGAAAGTTCACTTAATACACTCGAGCAAGGGTTTTAGTTTAGCTTTTGGCTCTTATTATTTTGTAAATTTTAATCGCGGCCATAAGTGCGGCGGCAAATACAATAAGACCAACGACTCCGTAAATCCAATTAAAGGTATTTTTGAGTACTACCACAAATACTATGGCCACTAAAAATAGCGTGGCTACCTCATTCCACACGCGAAGTTGATTGCCCGTGTATGAAATTATATCACGTCGTAAACGGTTGTAAATGTACTGGCAGCTGAAATGGTAGAGTATAAGTAAAAAAATAAAAGCCAGCTTAATATGCATGTAAGGTGCACTCCATAAATTCATTTTGATGAGCAACCAAAACCCAAATACGGTGGTGAGTATGCCGCCCGGCCAAGTAATGCCGTACCATAGTCGCTTTTGCATGAGTTTAAACTGTTTAATGAGTACCTCGTGCTTGATTACATCAGCTTGTTGCTTTTGAGATTTCTCAAACTCCTCACGAGTTTCAACATGATATATAAAAAGGCGCACGATGTAAAACAGCCCGGCGAACCAGGTAACCATAAAAATGATATGTAAAGCTTTTATATAAAGCATGGTTTTACGTTTTGCCGTTTTCAATTTCGTTGAAGGCAGTAATCATTTTTACTCCTCCGCTTTTTCTCTTGCCTTTTCTTTACGCACGATGTAAGCCGAAAGCATGATGCTTATTTCGTACAAAAAAGTGAGCGGAATACACACCAGCAATTGGCTAAATACATCGGGGGGAGTAATGATGGCGGAAAGGACAAGAGCTATTACAATAAAATGCCTGCGGTACTGTCTCAAAAAAGCGGGGGTGATGAGTCCGGTTTTGGTGAGGAAGTAAACCATTATAGGCAGTTCAAACAAAAAACCGCACGCCACAACTACTGTGGTAACGGTGGTGATATAGGTACTTAAAGTAGGTACGGTTTGGACATCGGCACTTACGCTATACGTAGCTAAAAAGTTGATGGAAAGGGGCGAAATGACATAATAACCGAACAGTACCCCAAAAAAGAACAACAACGACGCAAAAAATATGAGTCCGCGCGCCATACTGCGCTCTTTAGGCATAAGCCCGGGTTTTACAAATCGCCATACCTCCCAAAGTATGTAGGGAAAAGCCACCACCACGCCCCCGAGCAACGACACCATAATATGCGAGGTAAATTGCCCGGTCATGCTAATATTTTGGAGTTTGGGAATATCTTGGCCAATGCACAGCACATCGGGTGCCACGAACATAAACGGTAAATATTCATGCAAAACGAGCGAGAACTTACACAGTAAACGAAAAGTGAAAAAGTCGGCTTGTTTTGGCGCGAAGATGATTCCGTCAAAAACGAATGATTTATTGAGGAAAAGGATGATTGCTACGAGAATAATCGCGCCTAATCCTCTAACCAAGTGCCAACGCAGGGCTTCCAAATGTTGCAAAAACGACATATCGTCGTTCTGTTGTGTTTGTGCCATAATTTTAAGGCGGCAAAGGTACACCAATAATAAGGTTCTTCGCGCAGGTCATTCTAATTGAATATTGAAACAAACGGCTCGTTTGAACGTTAAGCGTGCAACCAATGTTCATTAAGACAAAATAGCATGAGCAAAAAAAACCTTTCATACTGTCTAATCACTATTGTATTGATCACATTTACCGCAATAGGAACACACTCTTCGGGTTTTATTTTTTCCTCTTCTTTTTGGTCAGAACACCATACGCCGGAGCGTACTCCCGGCAAAAGTCTTTATTCCCCCGCCGATTCGCTTAAGCACGGCTTTTTAGTGCCTTTGGAAAACGACACCCCGAAGGAGTCATCAACAGATAAAGAGGAAGATACAGAGTTTTTTAGGGGAATTATTGAGCGCGGAATTCGAGACCTTGATTTTAAATTCCCCAATATTTTCGATTTTTTGTAGGTTGAACGCAGTTCCACCTACCGTTCTTTCCACCGAAATGACTCCAACAAATGTTCGATATCTTGTTTGAGATAATCTACGGCAGGACCTACCGAGTCGGGATTGGGTTGAAACTCAAAATACAATGACCCGTGAAGATAGTGGTTTACACTATCGGTAACAAAAAACTGATAATTAGTGGCCGTGCTGCCCTTAAAATCAAACGTGATCCCGTAAACATCATCTCTTTCATTACTGATAAAAACCTCCTCAATATCGCGAGCCTTCACGATGTGCTTTTTCACCAGCTCTCGACTGTCTTCAGTGAATTTCACCAAACTATCTTTTACATTTTCACCAAAATAAGTGAGGTAAAGTTTTGCATCGAGTTGGGGGTAATACAAATTGAACCTGCAGGGAAAGCGGTCGCGATCAATTCGCGAGTAATCATAAACCGCGGCATGGTTATGCTCAAAAAAGAACGGACACTCCTTTTCGAGCGACACATAATCCTGAACGGGGAACTCCACCCTGTGGTAACCGCGCGGTTTTGGCGTGTAATCCTCGGCACATGAGGAAAACAAAAGTGAGCAAGATAAAAGGAGGGCAATTACGGCCGCTCCAACCGATGAATCGGCACTGTCTTTTTTACCGGCCGGACTCTCTAAAATTGTCATTTTAATTTGCTTTATGCGTCGTAAATCTACCGATTCTACCGTAAACAGGTAACGGCCGAACTTCACTTTATCGTTCTTTTTGGGCATTTTACCCGTAAGTTCCAAAACAAAACCGGCCAGGGTATCACTTTCGCCTTTTTCTTGTTCAAAATCTTCGCCTTCAATATCTAATACTCTATACACATCGTTAAGTGCGGTTTTTCCTTTGAAAACGTAATTTTTACTGTCAATTTTGGAGTACATCATATCCTCGTCAGTGTCGAGTTCATCTGATATATCGCCCACAATTTCCTCAATAACGTCTTCAAGGGTTATAATTCCGGAGCTCCCTCCGTATTCATCGACCACAATAGCCATATGAATTTTTTTTTCTTGAAACTCTTTGAGCAAATCATCAATTTTTTTGTTCTCGGGAACATAAAAAGGTTCACGAAGAAGTTTCACCCAATTAAAATCGGCTTTCTCATTCACGTGAGGGAGTAAATCTTTCACGAACAAAATACCTTTTATGTTGTCAAAGCCTTCCTCATAAACGGGCAATCGCGAATACCCCTCTCGAACGTATTTTTCAAGTACTTCATTGTAAGGTGTATCAACGGAAAGCGAAAACACATCTAACCTAGGAGTCATTATTTGCTTAACATCTGTATTTCCAAACTTGACGATACCCTTCAATATTCTCTCTTCCTCCTTATTGATATCTTTTTTATCGGCCATTTCGAATGCCTTGGAGAGCTCATCTACAGAAATAGAATCTGTGCTTCGGGAAATAGATTTATCTATGAAACCCGTAGAGTGAATGAGCAATTTGAGAATGCCTGTTTTAGCCAAAATGTTACGGCCTAAATCTAAAGGCGGTGCGGTAATTTGAGCAAATGCCTGAGCTTTGTAAGCGGCATATACTTTTGGAATCACCTCGCCAAACAACAGAAGTATTAAAGAAATAATGACCACATTAACGGCAAAGTTGATGGCACTGCCGGTTAGTACGATTCCCAAAACCTCAACATCTGAAAAACTAAACACGGTTTGCGAGAGCAATGAGGAAATAAGAATGATGGCTACGTTAAGAAAGTTATTCAAAATCAAAATAGTGGCCAACAGCTCTTTGGGCTCACTATGCAGGGACAAAATGCGTTTACTCTGCATATTGGAATCATTCTCCAGCTTATCCAAGTCGGTGGGAGTTAAACTAAAAAACGCCACTTCAGAACCTGAGATTAAGGCGGAGCAAAGCAGTAAAATCAGCATAAAAGCAAACGCAACCAATACACCGGGGGTGATGTGCAGGGTATAAAAAACGTGTAGTAGTATACTGACCGGAATATCCAATTTATATGTTCAGTTATTTGAGATTCTGTAAGCTGTTAAAACGGCAAATCATCCTCACCCGCATCATCACTTTGCGAACCGGAGGTTTCGACTGATTTAGGCAAACCGGAATCATTAGATGCGGGCTGTGCCGCGGGTGCTCCATCAGGCGAGGGCATTGGCGCAGCATTGCCGCTCGTTCCCTTTGGGGTGAGCATAATCATTTGCTGACCTTCAACTTCAGTAATGTATTTCATCTCTTTGTTTTCAGCTTCCCAGCTTCGGGTTCTGATGCGACCTTCGATATATACTTTATCCCCCTTTTTTAGGTACTGCTCGGCCACTTTTGAAAGTCCGCGCCACAGAACCACATTATGCCATTCGGTGCGTTCCACCATTTGACCGTTCTTATCTTTATAAGACTCATCTGTGGCTACGGCCAAACGCGCCACGCTCACGTCGCCTTCAAAATGTCTCACTTCGGGATCCTTACCTAAATTCCCTATTATTTGCACTTTATTTAAACTTCTTCCTGCCATTATTTCTTTTGATTTAACGAACAAAGTTACAAAATTCCCGGTGCGCATTGTGAAAGAACAATTGAATTTTTCGTATTCGGTTCTGACCAAAAAATAGATTGTACTTTATGAAAGGAGTGGTGAAATACGGCAGTCCCGAACAATTCAAAAAAAATACGGGTTGAAAATGAACCTAAACGGAGGCAAACTACTCCTTTTGCAGGTAGTATTCAGGCTTTTCTTCTTCAATAAAACGATCGATTAACCGCGGTAAGGGATAATTCTTTAAGGCTTTGAACTCGACCAATCCCGGCCGGCCAACGGTTGTTTTCACCTGATAAAATCTCGCGTGCAGCTCCCTATGCGAAAGCTTATGAATACGCTCTTCTCCAATTTGTATGAGTGGGGTGTATTCATCGGATATATAGCCTGCTTCCGCCGCTTTTTCAGATAACTCATTCTTTTTCAAAGGCTTTTCACTTTCAATCACGGGGAATTCATACATGTTTTGCCATATTCCTTTTTTATCACGCAGTTTTAGTACGAGTCCGTTAGAAGCCTCCAAAACAAAATAATAGAGGTTGCGTTTTTGAACTTTAGTCTTTTTGTTCTTTACGGGGTACAGTAGTTGTTCACTTGCCGCATAGGCCTCACATCGCGATTGCACAGGGCAAAACATACATTGTGGATTATTAGGCTTACAAATAAGCGCACCAACTTCCATCATTGCCTGATTAAAATCAGCGGGTGGTGCCTCGCCCATTAGTTCATCAGCTAATTCAAAAAACTCTTTAAATGCCTTTGATGAATTAATAGGCGTTTTCACCTTTAAATATCGGCTTAAAAAACGAAATACGTTACCATCAACCACAGGCACGCGTCTGTTAAAGGCAAAAGAGGCAATGGCCGCTGCCGTGTAAGGTCCCACCCCCTTTAACTTTTGAATATCATTATATGTATTGGGAAACCGGCCACCATATTCAAAGACTATTTGTTGTGCGGCTTGATGTAAATTGCGTGCTCTGGAATAATAACCCAGCCCCTGCCAAAGATTAAGAACTTCATTTTGAGAAGCATTTGCCAGTGCATAAACATCGGGGAACTTTTTCACGAACTTTTCATAATACGCCCTACCCTGCTCAACCCGCGTTTGTTGAAGGATAATTTCAGAGAGCCAAATTTTATACGGGTCGCTTGTATCTCTCCAAGGTAAATCTCTCTTATGATTTTGATACCAACTTACAATGTCATTTGCGAATATGCTCATAAATCCCTTCACTTTCTATTTTAACGTATGACAAAAATAAGCCTCAACTATAGAAAAAGTTCAATTGGGTTTTGGGAATTTGGTTTCTGCCCTTTACCCCCGGATCACCATATTTATTTAAAAAAACCACAACCAAATAACCTTGGATTTGCAATTACCTTTTTCTATGAACCTTAGATTATCTGCGCCTTATATAGTGTGTTATAAAACGACAACCTCACGAGGTTCAATATAACCGCTTAGAGATGTGATTTCTACCGGAATCAATTTTATAATCTTTTTATTTTGAGATATAGAATTAACCGGTATATTTGCCGACCGAAATTAACGGAAGTACAAACACATAATTATTAAAGCATTAAGTTATGACTAAAGCAGAATTGGTTGCTGAAATCTCAGAAGAAACAGGTGTTGAACGCGTAATGGTTCTCGCCACAGTAGAAGCTTTTATGGAAAAAGTAAAAGATTCATTAAGCAAAGGTGAAAACGTTTATTTAAGAGGTTTCGGCTCCTTTATCGTTAAAAAGAGAGCAGAAAAAACAGGTCGCAACATTTCTAAAAATACGACCATCATTATTCCTGCGCACAACATTCCGGCCTTTAAGCCTTCTAAAACATTTGTAAGCAAGGTAAAAAAGAACGTAAAGGTTAAGTAACAAAACTTACTCCTTACCGTAAAACATTTATGCCGATTCGCTTCGTGCGAGTCGGCTTTTTACTATTAAGTTGTCAGTCGTTTGTAAAAGTTGATTCATCAATTTTTAAAACGTACTTCACTCATTTTTTTACGCACGTACTAAATACAATTTCATTTGAGCAACAAAACTCTTCAAATTGCAGTAATAGCAGGAGCCTTAATTATTGGTGTAGGCCTTTTTTTGGCTAAAACCGTTCCCGACTCACCGGAAACGCTGCCTACCCAAAGTGATGCTGATGTGCAAAATGAAGAAACCGATAGCGAAATTGTTACAGGTGACGATATTGATTCTCAAATTGACGAGGCTATTGCGCTCACCCAAGGAGAGGCTCCCATGAAGGGTATATTGAAATTGCGAGAAATTGCAGATAATAATCCCGATAACTTCAGGGTTTATTTGGAATTAGGGGCAATGTCACTGCAAACAGGGCAATACGATAAGGCCATTGGTCGTTTCAATCACATTATTGATCGAGACACCACCTTGTTGGAGGCTCATTACATGCTTGCAGCCACTCATCTATCGTTACAAGATACGGCAGCAGCCTTGCAAAGTATGGAGTACGTGGTACAAAATGCCGAAGACAACAGTGAATTTATGATACAGGGAAATAATTTTATTCAACAACTATTAAAATAATTACGATATGCCAAGTGGTAAAAAACGAAAAAGACACAAGATGGCGACTCACAAGCGCAAAAAGAGATTGCGTAAGAATCGTCACAAAAAGAAAAAGTAATTTTTCTTGAAACGTTTCTTGCCCTTTTAGGGCGAGAAGCGTTTACATTTTATTACAGCGTAGTATAAACTTTTAAAATCCGATTACGTGAAAAAAGATTTAATCATTAACGTAACGGACAAAGAAGTGAAAATAGCGCTCTTAGAGGATAAGAAGCTTGTAGAATTACACAGTGAAAAGCACAATAAGGAATTCGCCGTAGGCGATCTTTATTTGGGCAAAATAAAAAAATTAGTACCCGGTTTAAACGCCGCGTTTGTGGATGTAGGCTATCAAAAAGATGCTTTTCTGCACTATTTTGATTTAGGACCTCAAGTTCATAACCTCATCCGATACATCGATACAGTTAAGTCTAAAAAGCAGAACGCTTCAAACCTAAGAGGGGTAAAACTTCTCCCCGATATAGAAAAAAGCGGCAACGTAAAAGACGTATTAAAACCGGGTCAGGAACTTCTTATTCAAATCGCTAAAGAGCCCATTTCCACGAAAGGACCAAGGATCAGTACCGAGCTTAGTATTGCCGGTAGATACTTGGTACTTGTTCCGTTTACAAATAGAATTTCCGTGTCTTCCAAAGTGAAAGACAGGAAAGAAAAAGACAGATTGAGAAGGCTCATTACGTCCATTAAACCCGAGAACTTTGGGGTAATTGTACGCACAGTAGCCGAAAATAAGAAGGTTGCCGATTTAGATCGCGACCTAAGAGAATTACTGCAAAAGTGGGACGAGTGTTTTCACAACCTAAAAACGGCGAAGCCAAAAGACCGCGTTTTAGGTGAGTTGGATCGCACCTCGGCGTTATTGCGTGATATATTGAGCTCGTCGTTTCACAGCATTGTGACCAACGATGAAACCTTATATAATGAGAGCAAAGACTACTTAAAGAGTATAGCTCCCGATCAAGCCAAAATAGTTAAACACTATAAAGGCAAAAGAAACATTTTTGATCATTACGGAATTGAACGCCAGGTAAAAGCCGGCTTCGGTAAACATGTAACAATGGCCAGTGGAGCTTACTTGGTTGTTGAACACACTGAGGCGTTGCATGTTATTGATGTCAATAGTGGCAATACTGCAAAAAAAGAAGACTCTCAAGAGGTTAATGCGCTTCGTACGAATTTGGAATCTGCCGTCGAAATTGCCCGTCAACTTCGACTCAGAGATATGGGAGGCATTATTGTGGTGGACTTTATCGATATGCAAAAGGCTGACAACAAAAAGCGCTTATTCAACAAGATGAGCGAAGAAATGTCGAAAGATCGCGCAAAACATTATGTGTTGCCGCCGAGTAAATTCGGACTCATTCAAATTACTCGTCAACGAGTGCGCCCTGAAATGGACATCAAAACCTCTGAAGTAATCCCCGATAAAGACGGTGAAAACCAAGAGGTACAAGCCACAATTTTACTCATTGATGAAATTGAGCACGCCATTGACGCGGTATTTAAGAATACCGAGGAAAAAGTAAGCGAAATAAAGGTGCATCCGTTTATCCATGCCTATTTCAATCAGAACCCTTTAAAATTTAGATGGAAATGGTTCAGAAAGTACGGCAAGTGGATCAAGGTGACATCGCGAACCGCCTACCCGTTGATGAAGTACAAGTTACTGAATTCAAAAAACGAAGAGGTTAATTTGAATAAATAAAACTTGCTCCGGATGAGGCTTCAAGGCAACAAACGAAAGTTTTATACCGTTACCGAGGGCGTTAAAGCAGCAGCAAAATATTGTGCTTATCAAGAGCGTTGCCAAAGTGAAGTGCGAAACTTTTTGCAAGGCAGGGAACTTTCAAGTGAAGAAGTTGAAGAGGTTATCGCTGAGCTAATCAGCGATAACTTTATTAATGAGCAACGGTTTGCACATGCTTTTACGAGTGGTAAGTTCAACATCAAAAAGTGGGGACGTATAAAAATACGAGCCGGTTTGAAAGCTAAAGGGGTATATGAGACTTGTATCACTGAAGCCCTCAACAGCATTGACGAAAATGAATATTTCAATACGCTTACGCAAATCGCTCAAAAAAAAGCTGCTGATAAATACGGTGGCCTGCCGTTGGAGACTGAAAGTAAAAATAAACTTTTTCAATACCTACTCTCCAGAGGTTTTGAGAGTGAACTCATAAGCGAAACATTACATAAGATAGAACAATCTACGAAAAATGATTAATAAAGAGAACATCAAGAAGGTTCAAAAGCGCCTGGATGCGCTGAGGGGGTATCTTTGACGTTGAAGGTAAGCAACGCGACATTGAGGAACTCAAACTCAAAAGTCAAGACCCGACATTTTGGGAAAATCCCGATACCGCCCAAGCGGTTATGGTAGAACTGAAT
>PXEK01000228.1 GCA_003564735.1 Cryomorphaceae bacterium | reverse complement strand
TTTTTTGTTTTTTTTTGCATTGGGTGGTAACGGTTCTGACCAAAAAACAAACAAAATAAAAACTCAAAAAACATTCGCGATTATCACGACCGAATACTTAATATAAACGGGGTTTAGTTACTCTCTAACTGTTCATCATACCATATGTGACGCAAGTTACGAAAAGCAGCGTATTTACTTTTATATTTGCACGTCAACAAGAAAAACGTAATTAAAGATACATCAAATGGCAAATCAGGAAAACGAAATTGAAAGAGTAAAATGTTTGATTATTGGCTCCGGCCCGGCCGGCTATACCGCTGCCATATATGCGGCCAGAGCGAATTTGAACCCCGTAATGTATGTAGGACCGGAGCCGGGCGGTCAATTAACTACAACAACAGAAGTTGAAAACTTTCCGGGATATCCTCAAGGTATTGACGGCCCTGCCATGATGGAAGAATTTAAGGCACAAGCCGAACGATTTGACACAGATGTGCGGTTTGGTGTGGCTACAAAGACTGACTTATCGGGAGATATCAAAACAGTTGAAATAGACAACGGTAAAAAAACGATTGAAGCGCATACAGTAATCATTTCGACGGGCGCCTCAGCGAAATGGTTGGGCTTGGAATCTGAACAACGTTTAAGGGAAAAAGGTGGCGGGGTTTCGGCCTGTGCCGTTTGTGACGGATTTTTTTACAAAGGCTTAGAGGTTGCTATTGTGGGGGCCGGCGATAGTGCATGTGAAGAGGGAAGCTACTTGGCTAAACTTTGTAAGAAAGTGCACATGATTGTTCGACGAGATAAAATGAGGGCCTCCAAGATTATGCAAGAACGGGTAAAAGGCATGGACAATATCGAAATTCACTGGAATACCGAAACAGAAGAGGTCTTAGGTGATGATGAAGTTACGGGCATTCGTGTAGTGAACAATCAAACCGGTGAGAAAAAGGAAATTCCCGTACAAGGCTTCTTCGTGGCTATTGGTCACAAACCCAATACAGATATTTTCAAAGGTCAAATCGACATGGACGACGTAGGATACATCACTCCCGTTTTGGGAACGGCGCAAACCAGTTTACCGGGTGTTTTCGTGGGCGGTGATGCTGCCGATAAACATTACAGGCAAGCTGTTACCGCTGCGGGCACAGGTTGCATGGCAGCCCTTGACGCCGAAAGATATTTGGCAGAAAGAGGGTTAGCGTAAAATTTATCCTTTCACTGAAAACGCCCGTTGTTTAAAACCTGCGGGCGTTTTTTATTTATTTTTTTGTAATATATTCGCATCGTGAAAGTTAATATACAGATTTAACACCACCCTTTACCCCATGTTGACAAACAACAACTTGTAGATTTGATTAACGATGTCATAGCATTTATTTCCTATTTAGCGCCCATCACTGCGGCGGCTGTAGGTGTTGTTTACACCCTGGGAAACAGACATAAAAGTATAGCGAAATCTTTCTTCATTCTTTCTCTTTCAGCTGTTGCCTATAAGAGCTTATTCGATTTCGCATTGGCCTTCAACATTCAGTTTGTCATAATTCCCTCCTATGTTTTGGGTAATATGCTTATTTTTAGTTGTGCCCCCCTACTTTACCTTTTCTTTAAGAGTCTTTTACACCCTAATTTTAAAATCAATTTCGAGAATCTACGGCATTTAATTTTTCCTTTGACTATGTTCTTTACGGGTGCGTGTTTTGCTCTTTTTATGCCGGCCGGGACCCTAATCGATTTTCTAAATGCGCGATTTGATGGAAATTTAACCACATTCACTCCTCGTGCCTTTAGAATTTTTTACTCCGTAGGTTTCCCCTTGCTGGTGGCACAATGGGGCTTGTACATTTACTTTCTTCGCAAGATTGTGCAAAAAAGACGCAAAACATACCGAAAATACTACGGTAGTTTAGAAAAAAGAAATCAACAACTCATAAAAAGAATATCTCTGTGTTATTTGAGTATTTTTGCTCTCAGCTTCCTATCCTTTGCGTTAAATGTTCAAAATTCATTAATCATTTTCATGATAAACAGCGTATTTTGTATACTCATTACTTTTTCTGTCTTGGCCGGTAACGAACAACTCAATATGAAAAAGTACCGCATGTACAAACTCAGCAGTCATGAAGAGGAAATCACTCAAAAGAATCAAAAAAAACCATCAAAAGTTCGTGCATCAAGTCATGCGAGATAACCAACCTTGGAGAGTTCAAAAATGCTTTTATTGGAAATAATATTATTTCTTCATTCGTGAGTGCTGTTGCGGGAAACGATGAAAACGTTTTACCTTTGTTACCATATCATGGAGAAAAAAAACTACGTCACCTTACTTCAGCTGTCACAAAACATTAAAGCTCATCTAGAGTCGGTATATACCCGCGAATATTACGTAAAAGCCGAAATTGTAAAACTCAACTATTACAAAAAAAGCGGACATTGTTTCCCTGATTTAGCCGAAAAAGAAAAGGGCGTAACCATGGCTCAAATGCGCTCCACGCTTTGGGCGCAAACTTACAAGAAAGTAAATGCCGATTTTATTCGAATTACACGTGAGCCGCTTCATGAGGGAATGACCGTTCTTCTTAAAGTAAGAGTAAATTATCACGAAATTTACGGCATTTCACTCAACATCACAGATATTGAACCCCGGTTTACTCTTGGCGAAATGGCACGCGAAAAACAGGCTGCCATCGAGTCGCTGAAAAAAGAAAAACTTTTCGACAAGAATAAGAAGCACCCCGCGCCGCTTTTGATCAAGCGCATTGCCGTAATATCAGTCAACACGAGCAAGGGCTACAGCGACTTTGTGCAAACATTGAACAACCCCGAACACCCCTTTATGGTTGAACACACACTTTTTCCGTCACTTTTGCAAGGCGACAAGGCTGTAGAATCCTTGGTCAGAGCCCTTCAAAGAATCAAAAAAGAGCATCACAAATACGATGCTGCTGCAATTATACGCGGAGGCGGAGATGATGTGGGGCTCAACTGTTACGACCATTACGATCTTTGTAAAATCGTTGCCGACTTCCCTATACCCGTAATTACGGGTATAGGGCACTCCACCAATGAAACAGTTTGTGAAATGGTGTCTTACAAAAACAGAATCACCCCTACCGACGTGGCTTACGGAATACTGAACGACTATTCTCAATTACAAAAGCGAGTGGAATATGCCGGCGAACTGATTCGAAAAGAAGTTCCGCAATTGATGAAAAGTGAGCAAAATAGATTGCAACAATTCACCGGTCAACTCCAAGGTCTTGTACGCTATAAAATACGCGATGAAAAAAACAAGGTATTCAACTTGACAACAAACCTCGATTACCGCACACAGAAAAGAATGAGGTACGAAAAAAGCCGTGTAGAAGCCATGCAGTCGGGGTTATCCTCTCGCCCCCTTTCTGTTATAAAAGAGTCTAGGTCGCAAATAAGCCACCGTGCCGATATTCTAAACATAAAAGTGCGGGAAGTTTTGAAAAAAGAGAATGAAAAAATAAGAACCGTACAAAAAGTAGTCAAATGGGCCGATCCCGTTCACACACTCAAGCGAGGTTATTCCATCACCTTAAAAAACGGTAAAGCCGTTACGAAAGTTGACCAACTTAAACCCGGCGACCGTGTCACCACAAAATTTGCGAAGGGTAAAGCGGAAAGTGAAATAACGAAAGTAAATTGATTATGGCAAAACAAAAAAAATACACCGAACTAACCGAAGAATTAGAAACCATTCTGGAGCAGATTGACAATGAAGATATCTCCGTTGA
>PXEK01000017.1 GCA_003564735.1 Cryomorphaceae bacterium | reverse complement strand
TACCAAGTATTTGGTATAAGGGACGTTGTAGTCGAAAATTTTCCCATTCACGATTTCAACCGTTCTATTCGTCACGTTATCCAAAAACATTCTGTCATGCGAAATCATCAGTACAGCACCATGATATTCCTTTAAAAAGCCTTCTAACCAGATAATTGCTTCAATATCTAAATGGTTCGTAGGCTCATCGAGGAGCAAGAGGGTAGGCTGAATCACTAAAAGTTTTGCCAGTTCAACTCGCATCTGCTTTCCACCGCTGAAAGTACGCAGCGGTTTATGAAAATCCTCGGGAGTAAAACCCAGTCCTTTCAACACCCGCTCACAATTACTTTCGGCCTTGCTTGGGTCAAGGATGTTGAGCTTTTCATGCTTTTCGCTCAGCGACTGAATGAGATTGGCGTAATCGTCAGACTCATAATCGGTTCGCTCTTCTAACTGTTTATTAATCTCTGCAATTTCCTTTTCGATATTAAGAACTTCAGAAAAGGCCGTTAGCGTTTCTTCCAGTACTGTTTTCTTACTCGAAATTTCAAGCTCTTGCGGCAAATACCCCAAAGTATCACCATCCGAAAGTGCCACACCGCCTGAGTCAGGCGTTTGCATGCCCATAATTATTTTAAGCAACGTAGATTTTCCTACCCCGTTTTTACCCGTGAGACCGATTTTGTCTTTTGGTTGAATAATGAAAGACAGATCGTTAAACAAATCATGACCCGAAAATGAAACCGATACGTTATTAATAGAAATCATGCCGCAAAGGTAACGCGTCCGGCGGGGTTACGTAAATGGCACGCGTACAATTTGAATTTAATTTTTGGTCAGAACCAAAAGTTCTGAACGCATCTCGAAGGTATGTGGAATAGAGTAGAGGGAAGCTTTAGGCGAATAAATCCTGCTATGTTTTATATTCTTGGTCACAATCCCGGCCATACGCCGAAATTTCACTTGAATTTAATTTGAAACTTAAACCCCCGGGGTCAAAAAATCCTCAAATGTTCCATCATCGTAAAGGACGATAATTTTCACCGCTTTTTTTTGATCTGAGCCAAAATTACCATGCTGTTTATTAGGAGTTTTATCCTTTTCTTTTGAAGTGTGGTAAGCCCCTTGAGGTTCTTCTTTTGTTACATTAGTATCACTACCCGGGAGTTGTTCAGGTTCCGTATCTTCGAAAAGACCCTTGCTGCTTGTTACATTTGTAACTCCCTTTTGGTCTTTTGAATCTACGTCTTCATTTTGTGTGACGGCTGTATCCACTCGTTTTGCTACATTTTGTTTGCCTTCCAACAGCCATTCGTACCCAACCTCGGGAAATACCTTAACAACACGTAAAATGAGGTCTAAGCCGGGTCTGTTGCGGCCGTTAAATACATGTGAGAGTCCGCTACGCTGCACGCCCAGTTTATTTGAAAATTCAGTAGTGGTAAGACCTGCCTCATCCATAACTTGTTTGATTCGTTTGCCTATAGAGTCTTGTGACATATTCGTTTATTTATTGGTACAAATGTAACAATTAAGTCGGGATATGGTGGTGAAGTTGTAACGCAAGATCGGTTTTGTGTAGTTACAAATGTATCGCGGTTTTCTTTCACTGTCACCTCTTCGTCGAGTTTGTCTGCTTTTGGTTCTGCTATATACCTGTTTGTTTTATTTAAGTAAACTACTATGAAGTACTGGCCTTAAGTGTTTTGGTGTTTGAAGTTTGAGTATATAAATTCGGTGTTAATATTGTAACGGTGGTTCCGTATTGATTTTTTGGGTATTCAAAACGGTACGTGTTTTGTAAAACCGTAATTTCGCATCTCAATAAAAAACTTATGAATGTACTCCTACGTTTTATTGTACTCCTTTTGCCGGTGGTGTTGATCTCCGGGTGCTCTGCGTCTAAAGCACTTTCCAAAAGAGGGTACGAACTCGAACAAGCGGGATTATATCGTGAGGCTGTTGACTTTTACTATATGTCCCTCCAACGTGATCCGCGCAATGTGGATGCGAGAATTGGTCTCAACAAAACCGGCAAGGAGGTGCTGAATGAGGAGTTGGATGAATTTTTTAAGGCCAATGCTGCGGGCGACCACAAGCAAGCGGTTTACGCTTATTTGGATGCTAAACAGTTTAAGGGGAAACTGAATGTATTTATCAATCTTTCCATTCCGTCGTATCACAATGAGCTATATCAAGAGTCACTCACTCGCTATTTAACCGATCGGTACTTGGAGGCTGAGGAGTTAATGTATGAGGAGCGCTACACCGATGCCGATGCTATTTACCGAGAAATAGTGAAGCTTGATCCTGATTTCAAGGATGCTGCCCAATTGCTGGAGCTCACTACCGCTGAGCCGATGTATCAAAAGGGGGTTAAGGCTTTTGAGGCGGGAAGGTTTCAGGAGTCTTATTTGCTTATGAAACGTATTTTAGACGATAAGGGCAGCTTTCGGGATGCTATTGATTATAAAAAACGTGCTAAGGAACGCGCCACGCAAACGGTGGCCGTTACTGAGGTTAAGGGTAACGGTCGAGATGAACAGCGGTTTGCCGATCTGCTTCAAGGAAAGTTGGTGACGAGGCTCGTGAATACCAAAAATCCTTTTCTCCAAATCGTGGATCGGCGGAACACCGAACGTATCCTTGAGGAGCAGCGGTTAAATATGACAATTAGCTCAGGACGATCTACGCGTGTTCAGGCGGGTGAGTTACTTGGTGCCGATTTACTGGTGGCGGGTGAGTTGGTGAGATTAAATCTCGATGAGGGTAAAATCAACCGTTACCGGTCTCCTGCCGAGCAAACTATTCAGGTATCGAGAGTGAATCCACGTACGCGCGAAACATATACTTCAACTTCAACTCAGCGGGTTAGTTTTGATGAGTTTTACGGCGAAAAGATTTATTCGGTTGATGTTCGGGTGCAAATTGTAAATTCTCAAACGGGTGAAGTGGTTTGGTCTGATGTGGTTTCCTCAGAGGTAAAGGATGTTGTTCATTACGCACGTTTTAAGGGTGATTACCGCACGCTACGTCCCGCCCCCGACCCGTCAGAGGGTTTTCGGGCGGCATTGCGTACGGCGTTTTCTTCTACGGCTCGCAGGGAGTTTTTATCGATGTTCACTCGCGAAAAACGAAACTTTAGGTCAAGTTCGGATATGAATGCCGATTTAGCTGATGAAATCGCTAATAATATAGCGTTGAGAATGGAAAAAATGAATAGCGCAGAGTTATGATGTTACGAATAGTTGTGGTTTTATCTCTTTTGATTCCGGTGTTGGTTTCTTGCTCGTCATCGAAAAAAACGATGGTGGAAGAACCTGAGTCGGTGCAAACACAAAAGCCCGATTGGGTCACGTCCAGACCAATGCGAGCGGGTTATTTTATCGGAATTGCGGTTGTAGATAAACGTAGGTATCCCAATTCGTACGCCGAGGAGGGGCGCAAGTTGGCGCTGCAGGATATCGCTTCTGAAATTGAGGTGGATATCGAGTCTACAAGTATTTTATTCAGTTTTGAAAGGGCTAATGATGGGTTTCAGGATGAGTACCGTAGTTATTCGCGAATGACTACGAATAAGAATTTGCGGAATTTCCAATTGGAGGATATTTACGAGACTGATGAAAAGTACTTCGTGTATTACAGCTTGTCGAAACAGGTTTACCAACGCGATAAATCGGAACGTATGGAGCGGGCTTTGGATGAATCCAAAAGGTTTGTGGGTGAAGCCGAAAACTTGATTGTGCGAAAGCGATTTAGAGACGCATTTGTGCAATATATGAGGG
>PXEK01000106.1 GCA_003564735.1 Cryomorphaceae bacterium | reverse complement strand
GGATCTTCGCCTCCGGTATTAGTATAAGTCATCATAGATATTTTCATTTTTTTCACTCCTTTGCAGACAACTTTTCAATTATAATTATTCCTCAATTTGATCAATATTTTCCATATCGTCACCCGAAAGCAACCGAATGTCGTCGGCAATATTATCGAGCTCTTTGTAAAAAAGGAGTTGACGCTTCTTAATCTGCTCATAAACTTCATAAAACTTAACGTCAACAGCTTCAGATAGCTCGTCGAGATTGTGCTTTATGTTTTTAATTTCTTTTGCGGCAAAGGAAGCATTACGCACCGATTCATTAATGACACTTGTGATTTCAGCTTCTTGAGTGTCCAACTCTGCTTTTTGAAAATTAAAGTAAAACCGTATAATTTCATTTTCATACTCCTTTAATCGTGAGTATTGAAGAGATGGATTTGTACCGCCGCGACCTTCACCAAAATAGGCTGCATTTACGCTTAATACCCTTTTGTAAAAGGCAATACTTTCCTTTTTCAGAGCCTCACATGCCGAAACACTTTCGAGCGGATTAGTTTGTGCGAGATAAGAAGCGAAAGTTTTTTCCTTACTTGGAACCATTTTATTCACGAGCATAACAAAGTACTTTAGAAAAGGGAGCACTACGGCAATACCGGTGAATTTGGATAAGGTGTGGAAAGTAACCAGTCCGATCAACGCATCCGTAATCCCGAAACCGGAGCGAATGATCAGCAGATATGTGCCGGCCAAAATCATACTGAGTGTGGTATTGAACACGTTGAAAATGAAATGTGACCATCCCACTTTTTTCTTAACCGTATTGCCGCCCAGCGTTCCCAGAATGGCGGTAACCGTAGTACCTAGATCGGCTCCGATCATAAGAAAAACGGCATCATCAAGTTGTATAATCCCTGAAGATAATGACGTAAGGAAAATCATGGCTGCAGCCGAGCTGCTCTGAATAGCAGCGGCCAAACCCGCACCTATAAGCACATAAAGAAATACGTTTTTGTCTTTAAGCAACTCATCATCAAAAACCTCTGACAGTACCGCAAAACCGTCTTTCATGTAGGCGAGCCCGAGAAACATCAAACTGAAGCCCATAATGAGTTTACTGATTTGTGAGAGTTTCTCGTTTTTAAGGAAAATTATTCCCAAGCCGCCCACGGCAATAAAAGGCAGAATGATTGTACCTATGTCTAATTTAAATCCTACGAGAGTAACCAGCCAGCCGGTTATGGTAGTCCCGATATTCACGCCGAGCAGGACACTAATACCTTGTTGAAGTGTGAATATTCCCGCGCCGGTAAACGACATAACGAGAAGAATCACCATAGAGCTGCTTTGCAGTATTGATGTTATGAATGCGCCTGACAAAACACCACGAACGCGATTTTTTGCGTGTGTGCGTAAAAACAATTTAAATGAGCGACCGCCGGCTTTTTTGATGGCTTCTTCAAGGATATGCATCCCAAAGAGGAACAATCCTAAACCCGCCAGAATGGGCCATATATCTATAGCATTATACATAATTGCGAATTTACGCTATTTTTGATATTGTGTATAGATAAAGAAGTGCAGAATATAGAATGAACGCTTTAAATGTCTCCCGGCTAAAAAGCCGATAATTTATATTATGTTAAATAAGTGTTTTCGAAATATCTGAGAGTACTTCTCTGTATCAAGCCTTTTACACCTACCATCCCATCTGAAATTACCCAGAAAATTAAGGTTATCAATTTTCACTTTTGGCTCTGATCAAAAAAAAAGCTAACCGTAAAACGATCAGCCTTTAGAATTTGACGTGTGGGAAGTTTTATTGTCCACGCAACTGATTGAGTTTTTCTGTCATAACTTCATACTTATCGCGCATCTCGAGCTGGCCATAAATTTGAGCTAAGGTTTGAACCGTGGTTATATCATCGGGATTTAAGTTATGAGCCTTTTCGAGGGGTTCCATCGCTTTTTTAAATAACGCGTTACGCTCTTTCTTAAGCTCTTCGTACTTATCTTGCTGTTTAAAGTCTAAGTTGTTCATTTCAGATTGAATTTCAGAGGCTTGATTAACAAAAATGGCCGCCAAATTGTAATGCGACTCATAGTTGTCGGGGTCAGCAGCTACCGCTTGTTCGTAGGCCTTCATGGCCTCTTCAGAACGTCCTAACTCATCCAGCAACGTACCTTTGGCAAAAAGCAGTTGAGGGTTTTCATCATCTGCCTTGAGAGCCTCGTCAATCATTTCCAGTGCTTCTTCAGACTGACCGTTGTCGAGGTAAACATTGATTAGAGTAGCTACAATGGTTTGATCTGTTGGATACAGTTTTCTACCTTCGGCCAAAATGCGCAGCGCTTCTTCTTGATTGCCCTGCTTCAAATGGAGTTGAGCCATATTTCCGTAAAGTTCTCCTTCGAGGTAGCCCCACTCTGCCACTTTTTCGTAAAAAGTGAGTGCTCTGGCCGTATCACCACCGTACTCTGCGGCAACACCTGCGTTAAAGTAAGCTGATGTGTCAATAATATCGAAGAATTCCTTGATTTCGGCACTGCGCTCAAAGTTTGTCGATGCGGGCAAGTAATCCCCGGCATTATACGAATCTAAAGCAGCCTTAAACATTTCAATGCCCGAAACTTGATATAATTGCTTTACTTCTCGCTCATCCACACGTCTATCACCCACATCAAGTGCTTTTTTGAATGATTTAGATGCTTCGAATAACGGTTCTTCAACGAGTGCCCTTACTTCGGGCTCTTCGGATTTTGCAATAGTCATCATGATTTGACCGCGGTATAGCCACGTTTTACCTTTATCCGATGTCTTGTCATGATCCTTGGCTAATTCAATTTTTTCCAAGGCTTTTTCGAGCTCACCGTTTTTAAGATAGTTGTTTGCACTAATTACATTGTTTGATTGTGCCACGGCTCCTGAGCTGATAAACGCTGCAACAACCGATGTAAGCAGAAACTTTTTCATAATTCTAAATGTTTTATTCTTGATTATCTGTTGTATCTTCATTATTCGTGCCGGAATCAGGTTGCTCACCGTTTTCCGCTACTTCTTCGTCTTCGGTATGCGGTACTTTAGCTACAGCAGCGATTTTATCGTCATTTTTCAAATTGATTAATCGCACTCCTTGAGTGGCTCTACCCATTACCCTGATGGTTGAAACTTCGAGACGTATCACCACACCTTTGCGGTTAATAATCATCAAGTCGTTGTCATCGGTAACGGCTTTTAGCGCTGAAAGTTTACCGGTTTTCTCGGTTATATTCATGGTTTTTACGCCTTTCCCGCCTCTATTGGTTACACGATAATCTTCTAAAGCGGTACGCTTACCGTAGCCTAATTCTGAAACCACAAGAATAGTTGACTCTTCATCTTCAACGCAAACCATACCTACAACCTCGTCTTTATCATCGGACAGTCGAACCCCGCGAACACCGCTGGCTCCCCTACCCATGGTTCTCACATGCTTCTCGTTAAATCGTATCGCACGCCCGCTCTTTACAGCAAGAAGAATTTCACTGTTTCCTCCGGTCAATTTCGCCTCTAATAGCTCATCGCCATCTTTTATGTTTATGGCTATGATACCGTTAGCGCGCGGACGACTGTATGCTTCAAGTGAAGTTTTCTTTACCGTTCCTTTTTTGGTACACATTACAATATTGTGTGATTCGGTAAATTCGGTGTCTGTTAAGTCGGGAACATTGATATAGGCCAACACTCGATCGTCAGGCTCGATGTTTATCATATTTTGAATGGCTCGTCCTTTAGAGTTTTTCCCTCCTTCG
>PXEK01000220.1 GCA_003564735.1 Cryomorphaceae bacterium | reverse complement strand
ACGGTAACAAGCAGCACGATCACGTGATTGATATTGAATCGGGAGAGGTTCACGAATTCTGTGACCCGCGCATTCAACTGATTAAAAATACGATTGCCGAGCATTTCGGACTTGAAGTCCTCCACCACTCCTTGAATATTTACGCCAAAAAAGCCGATAACGGTAAAAAGTCCTCCTAATTCACAACTCCCTCTACTCATGAAAAAATCAACAACAATCCTATCCCTACTCACGCTCATCATTGCGACTGCATTCGCTTGTAACCATATTCAAATGCTCCCGGGTGGTGCAGCCTTCCCTAAAGATTACACCGATAAAACCGGAGACTTCCTGCGCATCATGACGTGGAATGTAGAGCATTTTGTAGATGAGTATGACGACCCCTACGTGAGTAACAAACGAGAAGATAACCCGAGCGTTAGCGACGAAAAACTGCAACTCTTCAAAGAGGCTTTGGTCGCCGCAGATGCCGATGTTGTGGTGCTGCAAGAGTTCGAAAGTGCAGCGTTTTTGGAACAACTCGCCAAACGCAATTTCCCCGAGCTGAATTACCGCTTTTTTTCCGACAGCCGCAGCTACAATTGGTATATGAATGTGGTAATTATGAGCAGAGTGCCGCTGGGCGTAATGCACGGCTACGGCAACATTTACACTCCGGCAATTTATGTTGATGAAGACGGTAAAAAGCAAAAAGAAACACAAAACAAAATCAACACCCGCATGTGGAGTTGTGAAGTTTGGCCCACCACGCAGAATGCGCTCATTATTACCGGGCTGCACCTCAAAGCGGGCCGAAACAATCGGGATATTGCGACGCGTTTGGGTCAAATCGAATTTCTCAACCACCAACACGACCGCTTCATGGCCGAGAACAAACGTACCAAAATCGCCATTGTGGGCGACCTTAATGCACTACCGAATAGTGAGGAACTCACTAAAATCAAAACCGGTACACGGCGAACCCAATTCACCGATCTTTTATCCGATTCCATCAACACGCACACCGCCGATAATCCGGCACGACGTTTAGATTACATCTTGGTGAACGACAACCTCAAAAAGATTTATCGTGAGGAATCGGCCACAGTGCCCTACTTCTACAAGCCTGACAAAATGCGCATCATCAGTGACCACCCCCCCGTTTACGCCGATTTTTATTTCAAAGGTCAACAGTGATTGAGGTTTCAAACCCGTTTGCAACTACCTATTTTGGTCCTATCCCGGAATTTCCCGATAGGAGTACGCCGAATGTTTTGCGGGTATTCGTACGTCGTGATCACTAAAAAGCGGATGGATTTCCTAAAAAGCAGAAAGCTGAAAAAAGTTGAAAACCGCCTTACTACCGGCCTTCGAAACGACCGATAATAAAGCGGTTTATAAAACCTTTATTTCTTCATAATCGTGCGGTTGATATAGAACTTATCGTCCACCACAATCAATACCTGTAAAGGTTGCGCACTAATGGAAGGGTTAATTTGTATTACAGACTTATTTTGACTGCCGGTCATTCCTTCCAGCGTTCCGTTTTGCAACAACGCCCCGTTTATAGAGGAAATGAAGTAATGAGCTCGTTGTATATTTTCTCCCTCAATTTCAATATTCAACTCACTATGAGTGGGATTGGGGTACAAATTCAGTACATAAGGCGTTTTACCGTCAATTTCAAAAGCAGATAAGGTCTCATCCTTAATCAACCACACCTCAAATAAAGAGGCATCAGCACTTGTTTGATTCGTTCTATTGTTTGAAAAAGGATTGCGCAACTCAGTTTGTATTCCGCCAAAAATATGACCCAATAAAACGGAGTCTTCGGTAACTTCATTGATTTTAAGCACTTTTTTATCAGTGTAAGGCGCATCCAAATTGGGAATAAACTCTGAGCCTGCACCTTTAAGGCCCGGCATATCTACCGGCATTTGATATTCCTTTAAATTTCCGTCGGCGTCGCGACTAACGCGACTTATAGTGCTTACGAAAGGAACGTTATCATCTTGCACCAATTCTCCGTTTTCATAGTAATACTGACTCATACCGCCGTAAAATAAATTATGCATCACATTGGCATTCTCGTCATATATCGCTGTTTTAGCTCCATGGTAATGACTCAAATACTGATTAAAATCTGTTATGGGTGTATAGCCGTTCTCTGTAATATCAACGGGATATAAAAAAGGTAAATCGGCGTTGATTTGGAAAACCCCGGCTGAAATCATGTACCCTTCTTCCTTATTTGGAAATATTTGAGGAACCAAATTGTAATCTCTGCGTCGCAAGTGAACGGGATCTTCAGTAAAAGAGTAATCGGAAAAACTCAATTGCCCGTGAGTGTTTTTAATTTTGAATTTCTGAATTCCGGTCTTGTAAGTCTGCGTGTAGGTGGGATTACCCATTGGATTGTAGCGCCCGTCAAAGCGATGACCGCCTATCAAATAAAAGTAATCTCCTATTTTACCCATTTGTCCGCCGGTATTGGCAAAAACATCATCTTCAATCTGTTGAAAATAAGGCTCTATAGTTCTATTATCAATAACAGCCTCAATAACCTCACTCACGATTAAAGACGTCATTTTAGGGGGGGTCATATGATCGGCTGCCGAAGCGGCATAAGAATACCCACCAATAATGTACAACGTATCGGCAGATTGATAGAAGTTCAAGTTAGTCGATTGTAATTGCTCTTTCATGCCGGTATTTAAATCGTTCAATGAACCTGTCCATAAGTCGTTATTTTCAACGTCAACAACGAAAACGTCCAAATTATTATGATTTTCAGGAAATGCATTAAACGGTTGTCTTGCATGTAAACCGTCTCTCCGCCCTCCTATCAACAACCACTTTCCGTCATGCTGTCCATAAGCATAAGAGTGTAAGCCCGGTAAACCGGTTACTTGAACTTCTTTTACTTTCAGGGAGTACCGAAAATCATCTTGACTCATTACCGGTAACACCGCAAGTACTGTGGTAAGTGCTAAAAAGCTAAATAATACTCTTTTCATCATCTGTTTATTTAAAGTTAACTTGTAAAAAAATGGTTTCTGTACCCCGCATGATTCGCACTTCAGCCTTATCATTCGCTTTATATGGTTTCAGGCAGTCCATATATTCATAAATCGATTCAACGTTACATTCATCTATGCTCAAAATCAAATCTCCCTTTTTCATTCCGGCTGCATCTGCCGGCTTCCCCGTTGTTACGGCCTCCACTTTTAAGCCGGTATCGGCACCATATCCGGGCGTGATACCCAGACTTACCTCGAGTGAGGACCGACTCCTCGTGTTTTCGGTTTTTATTTCTTGAAACTCAATAGACGCATTGCCTAAAACCCCTAGCAGCTCCAAAATAAAGCTGCGTATTTCAACCATCCCGTCATAATTGATTTTATCTTCGGTATCCTGAGGCGTGTGATAGTCATCATGCAACCCCGTCGTGAAGTTCAATACAGAAATACTGTCACGGTAAAACGATGCATAATCAGATCCGCCCGAAGCGTTTTTATTGAGTTCAAGATTCAAATCAATGGGAGCAGCGACCAAACGAAGTAAGCTGTCAAACGTGTTACCTGACCCCACTCCTTGAATACTTAACTTCCTGTCCTCATTCATTCTGCCTACCATGTCAAAATTAAACATTGCCGAAATTTCCAAATCCATGCCGGCATGTGCCTCTACAAATGCTCGAGAACCGTGCAAACCAAGCTCTTCTCCCGAGAAAAAAGCTATAATGAAATTGAAATCGTATTCACTTTTATTTCGTTGGAGTTCTTCTGCAATGTT
>PXEK01000227.1 GCA_003564735.1 Cryomorphaceae bacterium | reverse complement strand
TTTCTGAAGGCTCTTTATTTACGGCCTCGGCTAAGGTTTTACGCTTTTCTGCATAATCTACTCTAATGCGGTTCAACTCTTTGTCAGCTTCCTTGAAGGCATTGAGTTTTTCGGTTGTTTTGCTTTCTAACTCTTTTAAATCGGAGCTTTTTATATCTATTTCCTTTCCTGTCTCGAATAGTTGACTCTGTTGTTCGAGCAGCTTCGTTTCGGTTCGTTTTGCTCTATTCAGTTGTTCGTTAACGTCTTTTATTTCTGTTGCCGTACGCCTGTAGCCGTATAAATCATCCCTATACGGCATCAGTTTTTCGTTTGAGCGCAATGTTTCGCCGTGTTCGTTTTCAAATGTCGTTATTCCGGCTTGTACTTTGATTAGTTCGGTGCTTTTGTCTTTCTTTCTCGATTGAAAGTCATGCAGCTCGTTGTGAATTCTCAAACGGTTTTCGAGTTGAGATAATGCCTTGCTCAGTTGTTGAGTCTCTTGCTCAAACCGTTCTTTTTCTTTTGACCACTCTTTAACTTTTTCCTCACTCTCAAGTTTAGAAATGTGGTTTTCTTTTACGGTTTCTCTTTTTTTGATTACTTCATTTACCTCTTTTGCATTTCTGTATGCCAATATACCCAACTCACGATAAATCTCTGTTCCGGTGATTTGTTCCAATAGTTGGTTTCTTCTGTCTTTACCGGATTTCAAGAACTTGGCAAAATCACCTTGGGCCAGTACAATAGCGCGCAAAAATTGCTCATAGCTGAGTCCGATCAACTCCTCATTTTTCTCCGGAACCTTACTCCTTTTTAAGGGTAGTATTTGATCATTCTCAACACTTGAAATTTCCATGTGATAGGGGCCCAGAGTATTGTTGCGTGTCATGTGAATGGACCAAACCGAACGGAATACTCCTTTGTCGCACGCATAGGTTACCGCGGCGTAAGCTTCTTTTGTGTTTCTTGTGAGTACTGCGCCGGTACTACTCAAATAATCTTGACTTAATTTACTGAGACGCGGTACTCTGTGGAACAGTGCTAAAGAAATAACATCGAGAATGGTGGTTTTTCCGCTTCCGGTAGCACCCGTTATGGCGAAAAGTCCGGCAGACCTGAAAGGTTCTTTTTCAAAATCAACAACGAAGGTATCGCGAATGGCATTGATATTTTTGAGCTCAATTTTCAGAATTTTCATCAGTCGGTATTTTGGTAGTATTGTGTGAGTAAATCTTGAAATGCGTGGGTGAGTAGTTCTTGATCATCGGTTTTACCCCTGCTGTTTATCAGTTCCTCAAAAACTTGCGCGGGCTGTAATTCTTCAATTTTGCTTTCTTTTTGATAAAAACGATGTTCCCCGGCCGGACTCTCATCAAAAGTGATACGGTGTTTGGCAATGACTGCGTTTTGCGCTTCAAATGAATTCACAAGTTCCTCGAAATCATAAACAACTCCGGCATTGTAATGCTGTTCGTGCAATTCCATTTCAAAAAGTTGGGGTAGTGGGGCATCGTAATTTTCGATGGCTTTGTTTAGTTTTTCTTTCAGAACCGATAAACTGCCTTTCAACTTGGTGAGTTTGCGGTAAATTGGTACGGGAATGGATTATATTCGCGGGTCGGTGTCTGAATCAATTTCAATTTTTAGAATACGTTTTGAGTCTTCTCGCTCACTAAACGAAAGCGGGATAGGGGAGCCGGAATACAAGATATGTGGAGCACCTGCGTTTTGGGGTTTGTGGATATGACCTAAGGCGATGTATTGAAAGTATTCGGGAAAGCCGCCCGCGTCAAACCCGGCCAAATTTCCAATTTGTATTTCTCTTTCGCTGTCGCTGGTGGAAACACCGTGTGCGAAAAGGTGTCCTGTGGCAATGGCAGGAATTCCCGGGTAATGTTCTTTGGCGTAATCGGCGGAGCTACGGAAAACGCTCTTAATTCCTTCGCGTATCGCTGTTTCTCGATCTTCATGGCTTTCGCCTTTTACTTGTTTTCTCAGTTCGGTATCTCGTAAAAACGGTAGTGCTGCGACAATCAGTTTGGGGTTCTGACCATTAGGGAGAGGTACAATATATTCACTAACATCCTGAGCTAAACCGCCCGAAACATGAATGTCCATGGTTTTTAAGAGTTCTTTTGGGGCGTTGAGCATATTGGGCGAATCGTGATTCCCGCCGGTTACTATGAGTTGACATTTACTTTGGCGCAACCGTACCAATGTATTGTAATACAGTTGACGCGACTCAGTGGTGGGATTGGCCAAGTCAAATACATCGCCGGCCACGATGAGCACATCGGGTTTCTCTATGTGAATGAGATGGATAAGAAAGTCAAAGAAAAGCCGGTGATCTTCGCTTAAGTCTATGCCGTGTAGTCGTTTACCTATGTGCCAATCGGCAGTGTGAATGATTTTCATTTCGTTTGCTTTGAATGATGAGGCAAATGTAGAAACGGCAAACGTAACCTATTTACGTTGACTTATTTTTCTTAAACCACAACGTTCAAGGGAAAACTTCGCGGGTCATTTCGCGTGCTTTTGCGAATTCGGCCCGGTTTATTTCGAGGGTTAAATTTTGGTTTTCGGCAAAAAGTACAAGGTTTTCTGTGGGCATATTTCCTGTGAGTTTATCGTCGGCCATGGGGCAACCGCCCAAACCGTTAATGGCACCGTCAAAGCGGCGGCAACCGGCATCATAAGCCGCTTTCACTTTGCTTTCCCACTCAAGTGGTGTGGTGTGCAGGTGGGCGCCTATTTCAATTTTAGGGGTTTGCGGTATAAGGTTTGAAAATAAATAGGAAACGGTTTCATCTTTCGCCGAGCCGATGGTATCACTCAATGAAATAATATCGGCCTCCATTTCGTGATAAAAGCGCAAGGCGTATTCCAAAACCAAATCGGCATCCCAACGGTCACCATAGGGATTTCCAAACGCCATGGAAATGTAAATAACGGGTTTTTTGTTGTGCTTGTCGGCAATTTCTTTGATGCGCAAGGCACGCTCAAATGACTGTTCAACAGTGCTGTTTATATTTCGTTTTTGGAAGGTTTCACTCAGTGAAAAAGGGAAGCCCAAAAAATCAATCTCAGGATGCGTGCATGCTTCTTGAGCACCTCTTTCATTGGCTACAATGGCCAGTAATTTGGTTTTGGTTGTGCTAAGGTCGATTTTTTCCAACACTTTAGCGGTATCGGCCAGTTGAGGTATGGCCTTTGGTGATACAAAGCTCCCAAAATCCAAGGTGTCAAATCCTACTTTGAGGAGTTGGTTGATATAACGTGCTTTTTTATCGGTAGGGATAAACTCTTCAATTCCTTGCATGGCGTCACGCGGACATTCAATGATTTTCATTGTTGGTCTTTTTTCATGGTGTGTTAAAACAAAACAAAGGTAGTAAGCTTGCGCAATTCAAAAAGTGCCAAGCTTATTAACCTTTGGCAATTTTTAAAAGTTGCTCATGAATGCTTTCTACTTGTTCGCGCAAATGAGCCAAGGTGGTATTTTGAATGATGAAATCTGCGTGTTTTAATCGCTCTTCATCACTGAGCTGGTTTTCCATTCTGTTTTTTATGTCTTCTCGACTCGCGTCGTCTCTTTTTGCGATGCGTTCAATGCGGTCGGCTTGGGGCGCGGTAACAACAATAAGGTAATCCAAATTTCGAGCACTTCCCGATTCAATCATTACGGCAGCTTCCTTCAGTGTGTAGTTGCTTTTGGCGTTTCGTTTTAAAAACTTTTGATAGTCTTCACCCACGGCAGGATGAATGATGGCATTGAGTTTTTTGAGGAGTGATT
>PXEK01000157.1 GCA_003564735.1 Cryomorphaceae bacterium | reverse complement strand
TCGAGGAGAGGTGGTTGCGAATTTGAATAAAATTCGAGAGAAAAAGGGCCGGCAAATGCTCACGTTTACGGTCGATTTAGTGGAGATGTTTAATGCCGCTGAGTCCGATCCGGCTGATGCTTTCATGGAAAGACTGATTAAAAGTATTACCGCGCCTATGCTCGAACGTACTCTTGAGGTGGAGGCGCCGCGTGTTTTTGTGAATTACAGTGCGCGATTGCCTAGTGGTATTCGCGGTGGCGACGAACCGGAGTCAGCAGCCGTGGAGCGCTTGAATCGCTTGGGCTTTAGGTCGGCGCCGAGTCGCAATGCTGCCGATTTAATTTTTGATATTCAATTGAACGCATCGTTAATTGAACCCATGGCCGATATGCATCGAAGTGATTTGGATGTGCGCCTTACGGTGACGGCTACCAAAGATCAAAGTACGGTATTTAATGAAACTTTACCTAATATTCGCGGTGTCCAGTTGTCAGACGCAGCCGCGGTACAAAACGGCATATACAAAACGGCTGATGAATTAAATGAGGTGGCCGTACCGCGCTTCCATCGTTTTTTGTTGAGATAATTTTACTATGATGAGATTGATTTTTTTGTGTATTGTATTTTGTTTTTCCGGTTTGTGGGTGTTGGGCTCGCAACCTAAAAGTGTTGTGCTGTCGCAAGATATGTTTTTGGCGCAGCTAATGGGGGAGGATTACAACGATTTCCAAACCGAGTTAGAGGCGTATGATTTCAATCGTTTGGTAGATGAACTCTCCAATGATGATTTAAAAATGGTGTTTTGGTTGAATATATATAACATTTACGCTCAAATCGGTTTGGAGAATTACGATTCTCTTTACCTTAATCACCGTCGTAAGTTTTTTAAAAATGAGTTTATCAAAGTGGCAGGTGAATCGTTCAGTTTGGACGATATAGAACACGGTATTTTGAGGCGTTCACAAACGTTATGGGGTCGCGGGCGAGTTCGTAAATGGTTTCCCGGTAAAGTTGAGCGTCAATTGAGGGTAAATGAATTGGATTATCGCATTCATTTCGGACTCAATTGCGGAGCGAAGAGTTGTCCGCCAATAGCATATTTCGAAACCGAAAACCTCGATGAGCAGCTTACTGAGGCAGCCAAAACGTTTATTTTGTCAACTTCAGAGTATGATGATATACGTAACATGGTTTTCATATCTAAGATTTTTTCATGGTACAGGGGCGATTTTGGAGGGAAAAGCGGAATTCGTGAATTGCTGAAGAAGTACGGAGCGGTGCCAAAAAAATCGGGACGGGTGAAAATTGAGTTTAAAGATTATGATTGGTCGGTAAGTACAAGTAATTATGCAGACTAAAAAAACATTGGTTTTAGGTGCTTCATCCAAGCCCGACAGGTATGCTTACAAGGCTATTCATGCTCTTCGAGAGCAAAAAATCCCTGTGGTGGCCGTGGGGTACAGAAAAGCGCAGGTTGCAGATGTGGATATCGATACGGAGTTCCCGACACGTAGTAATGATATACATACGGTTACGATGTATTTGAGTGTGCGAAATCAGGGAGATTACATAGAATCCATTCTCAACTTGCAACCGAAAAGGGTGATTTTTAATCCGGGAAGTGAAAACCCAAGGTTTGCCAATCAACTTACAAATCAAGGTGTAGAGGTACTTAACGCTTGTACATTGGTGATGTTAAGTGTGGGGAGTTATTAAATTTGATTGCTTCATTTTATGAGGTGAAGTTATCTGTCCCGGGGGAATCCTTCAACTTTTTGTAAGTTCCAAAATGGTTTCTTCGGCGGCAAAGCCGTGCCGATTGTTTTCTTTTTCAGCAAACTGAAGCACTTTAACTTTAAAACCTGCTGTTTCTATCCTACTTTTTAGTCCGTTCACCGAATAGATTCTCACATGGTCTTCCTGGCCAAAGGCTTTCAGTCTTTCTGCCTCACTCGTAATTGTGGAGTCTTCATAGATTTCACCACTTTTGAAAGGGGTTTGTACGAAGCAAGTTCCATTTTTTCTCAATACTCGATAAAGTTCCTGCATCGCTTGTTGGTCTTCCTTAACATGTTCCAAAATATGGTAGCAAATGATTAAATCATAACTTTCACTCACGCTATCTATATTCGTGATGTCTATATTTTTATCACTCAAAAAATCTCCCGATAAATCGGTGGTGATGTATTGGTTTCCTTTCCGCTTTTTCAATTGACGATGCACACTGCGTGAAGGAGAAAAATCGAGAATGTGGTTTGCTCTTTCGAGATGTTTGCTTTTCAGTAGTGTCATCAAACGTCTGTCGCGCGATATTGAACCGCATTTTGGGCAAAGGGTATCTCCGTTAGGCAGCGGAATAAACTTACGCAACCCGGCATTGCAAACCGTACATTGGTGCTTTTTTCCTATATACACCGGATGGATGAAGGTGCGTCGCAAAAAGGGCTCTGACCAAAAAAGGAATTTTTTGTTGACAACGGTTTTGAGTGCTTTTTTTAAAAAATTGTACATCATTGTGTTGTATTTTTTGATCCGTTTAGCGCGATGTACAAGGTAAGTTTGTAAAAGGCGAACAGTGCGCCGGATCCGTTACCGGTTTTTAATATTTGGTAAGCTGCGGGCAAAAGGAGGGGGGCGGTGAAACGCACTGCGTATTTGAGAACGCCTATCTGTCGTACGATTTTGAGGAGGGTGATGTTTTTCTCTAAGGTTTGGGGTTTCGGATAATTATTTTTTATTTGTACCAGGTTGATGATGCTTTGGCGTGTTTTAGCCAAAAACTCTTCATTGGTTTCTATACCGCCGTTGAGCACGGGGTTTTCGATGTGTTCAATGGGGATTTTTTTCTGTTGAAGCTCAATGCCAAACAGCGTATCTTCATGACCGTACCCTTTGATGGATTCATCGAAACCGATTTGCGCTATGAGCTGTTTTTGAATCAAAAAGTTATTGGTCATAAACGAGCGATGCGGGTTCCTTTTTCTTTCGAGTGCGGGCTTGCTTTCGCGTCGAATACCGTACTTGTAGCGCAGCAGGTATTCGCGACCGGGAGTTTCAGTCGGGTACAATCTGCCGCCGCACGCCAGTGTCACTCCTCTTTTCGCTTGGTTTACGTAGGTTTCTAAAAAGTCATCTTTAATGATTAAAGAGTCGCAATCGAGAAACAGCAAATAGTCAAACGCGGCGTATTTGATGAAAAGGTTGCGAATTTTAGCCCTTCCTATGTTGGAGTTGAGCTCAATGTATCTGAATTTTTCGCAAACGGTTTTGTTTTCTTTTTTGGTATTCGTGTTTGAGCCGTCGTCAATGAGCAGTATTTCAATAGGGTAGAGCGATTGCTTTTTTTGCCGTTCCAGTGATTTAAGCAGTCGATGTACAGGGAAGTTATAAATGGGGATGCAGATGGTTACCATTTGGTTTCTCGAGTGTTTTGTCGATTATTAAGAGGGTTACAAAGGGAGGTTTTTGATTTAAGCATATGCGTTGGTTAGCCGTAGTTATGCATTTTCAAAGTATTGCCACAGTGTATCCTCGGGTGCAGGGGCGGTGAGGGTAACAGTATTTTTTAGTGTGGGGTGGCTAAATTGTATTTCTCTTGCGTGCAGTGAAATAGAGCCATCTTTGTTGGAGCGGTCAAATCCGTATTTTAGGTCACCTTTTATGGGCATTCCCTCTGCCGAGAGTTGTACCCTTATTTGATGATGCCTGCCGGTTACGGGCTTTAATTCAAGTAAATAGTACCTGTCAGAGGTTTTTATAAGGGTATAATCCAAAACGGCTTGTTTTCTACCGG